>JAQXSU010000091.1 GCA_029219125.1 Bacillota bacterium | reverse complement strand
GAACCGTGGAGGGCATCGGCATCGCCGTAGAAAAAGGCTTTCAGAACGGCGGCAAGATTATCCGCAATCTTGGATACCAGCTGGAATCCCTTGCTATCGTTGACGCCATGGATCCCGCAACCGGAGCAATCACCTTCCGGGCGCAATAGAATAAACAGAAAAGCAATATTGAGCAAAAAAGCGCCGGCTCCCATTTCGAGTCGGCGCTTTCTATTACAGTAAACGTTAAATCAGGTTTTCATCCAGCATGGCCCGGACCGTGATCTGCGGATCGACGATCTGACAGATGGCCAGGTCGCATTTCATGCTCATGAGCATACCGGCTTCCACCTTGTCCCAGCCGTGAGCCAGCAGATATTCGTACATAGCCTCCAGTGCCAGTCGAACTGCGTCATCGTACGTTTTGCCGGAAGCAACGGTCATGACACGGCCGCCCTGATACAGGGTCGGTTGTTTGATAGCCAGCTCCTTCATGGCATTTTTCACCACACTGACCCGGACAGTCACTTCGCCGGAAGTTTCCAGCCCATATTCGAAGACCTCTCCATCGCCCATCAGCGCATGCAGATCACCCATGGCCAGAAGCCCGCCTTCTGCAGCCACAGGGAACAGAATTTTGGAACCGACGACGATACGGTTGCAGTCCATGTTGCCGCCGTGGGAATCCGGTGTAACCGTCGGCACCGGCTCACCTGCAGGGGCCACGCCGATGACGCCGATCATATGGTCTACCGGGATCTGCTTGCCGCCAATCTTCACGAAACCGTCCTCATAGTTGAACGCACGCATCTCATATTCACCGTCATAGTTGATGAAAGCATTTTCGCCGAAACCGGTACCCATGGCACCCCAGCCGCGGGTCTGGATATCGAGGATTTCCACAGCCAGCGCATCACCGGGCATGGCGCCTTCTACGAACAGCGGGCCGGTGGCAGGGTTGGCCATGTATTTTCCCTGCTTATTTCCTTCCCAGTCGCGGATGCCTTCACAGGTAACCGCCCCGTCATAGCAGTCCATCGTTTCAAAGATGACAGTATCCCCATCCTTACAGCGTGCTGCAGGGGGATTGGAAGCGGACATATGATCAATTTTTTGCGTGCATGGAATTTTTAACATGATAAAATCTCCTTCGTCGGTATCGTTTTAGTCGGTATAGTTATCGAAATATCCCTGAATGTAAATGAACGGCGTACCCTTGTCTCCGGAGCCGGAAGTCAGGTCACAGAGGGAGCCCAGCAGGTCCGTCAGCCGTCTCGGGGTCGTCCCTTCCGTCGCCATCTGGCCGGTCAGATCCGCATCCTTGGTTTTGATGGCCGCTTCAATGGCGTGTTTGAGATCATCACCCCGCAGATCTGCGAAGTCATTATCTGCCAGATATTTCAGCTTCAGTTCGTTGGGCTGGCCGATGAGGCCGCTGGTGTAGCCAGGAGAAACCACAGGGTCTGCCAGCTCCCAGATCTTGCCGACAGGGTCTTTGAATGCACCATCGCCGTAGACCATGACTTCAACCGTCTTACCGGTGCGGGCTTTGATTTCCTCCTGCACTGCATCCACGAATTCCTGGCAGCCGGTCGGGAACAGCTTGATGGTCGTTTCGGTTGCCTTATTGGAACCCAGGATACCATAGTCCGGGTTGCATCCGGAACCGTCCACCGGAGCGGTGAGCAGGTCGTCCATACCCAGGACCACGTCTGCACCGGCAGCTTTGATCAGGCGTTTGCTTCTGGCTCTGGTGTGAATGTCTGCGCAAAGCACATTCTTCGCAAAATCCACGATGCGCCGCGGGTTATTGCAGAAAATGATTTCTGCTTCCGCACCTTCCTCTTCGATCAGGGATTTGTAGTAGTTGACATAGTCGATGCCGGTAAATGTGTGGCGGGACTTGCCGAACTTCAATTCAAACTCCGCCTGGGTCAGCAGGTCGGTGTACGGATCCACACCGGCAGCATCCAGCAGATCCATATCAAGCAGATGGTTTCCCACCTCGTCGCTTGGGTAGCTGAGCATGAGCACAACCTTTTTCGCTCCCTTGGCGATGCCGCGCAGGCAGATTGCAAACCGGTTTCTGCTCAGAATCGGGAATACAACGCCGACGGTTTCTCCGCCCAGCTTGGCACGCACATCGCTGGCCAGCTGGTCAGTCGTAGCGTAGTTTGCCTGGGAGCGTGCCAGAATGGATTCCGTCACGGCCAGCACATCCTTGCTGCCGATTTCAAAATCCCCCTTCTCCACACATTCCAGCAGGGTATCTACAACGATCTTTTTCAGGTCGTCGCCTTCCTTGATAATCGGTGCGCGAAGACCTCTTGAAATTGTTCCAATTCTTCTTTCCATACATTGAACCTCTCTGTTCTTATTGATTTTCTGCCATTCGCTGTTCTGCTATCCTGCTGCAGAGCCGGTTAATGCCTGCTGCAGCCAGTACACCGCCTGCCGTGCATGCCAGACAGATCAGCAGGCCCGATGTACCGGAAAATTCCGTTGGAACAATCATCACCGTAGTGGCGATGACAATGCCTAAAATAATATGAGATGCCAGAGCGTAGTGCTTTGCGAAGAAACGATTCACAGCTCTGGACAGTGTAAACACGATAAGACAGGCCCCGATTCCCAGCGGGATCAGAACACTGAAATCAAGTCTTGCCATGCCTTCCAGCATAGGCTGGTAAAGACCGAAAAAAATCAGCATGGATGAGGAGGAAAGCCCCGGAACCACGATAGAAAGACCCCAGGCAATGCCGCAGAATACGTACCAGCCAGTGCTTGGCGTAATTTCCATGGAAATACCGGTGCGCAGAAACAACAGCAGGCCGAGGAACACCAGGAAACTGATGACCAGGGCGGGGAGCGAAGCTCCTCTTCTGCCTTCCCGGCCGGCATCCTTCCACAGATCCGGCAGCATGCCGACGATCAGGCCGATGAATACGCAGATTGCCGCCTGGCTGTTTCGCTCCATGAAAGTGCTGACCAGCCCGGCACAGCCCAGAAATCCCAGACCGACACCGATGCCCGCCGGAATAATAATCCTCCAGTACTTTTTCAGATTTGTGATCGGATTTGACAGAACCTCAATCACAGGCTGATACAGGCCGAATATGACGCAGAGAACACCTCCGCTGACACCCGGGAGGATCCCGCCGATGCCGATAATCACGCCCTGAAGGATCAGCAGCAGGATCCGGTTCCGATTTCCGCGGGATGGAATTGTACTTTTCTCTTTCGAATCTTCCATTTCTTTCAAAATACCTCTTTTCCCTTTTCTGTCTGTCTGCATGGTGCATATCTGAGCATCACAGAGAAAAAGACAAACATCCATCTTATATTTTACACCATGAAGGAAAGGGGTGCAAGAAGACTTTTGGAAAAGTACCAGACTGTATGAATTGTGGGAGCATCACAAAAAAACATAAAAAAATTTGAATTTTTTGTTGACAAATAACCCGTTAAGGTGCTATAATGCAGTAAACCGATGAAGGAGAGTAAGTACTTTCTATACAGGACATCACAGAGAGCCGCAGGCGGTGGGATTGCGGTATGCACCATAGAGGGGAATGGGCTCCTGAGGGTGAGCCGAAACGATCTGCAGGCAGAGATTTTGCAGGCGGAAGTAGGGGAGACGGAGTAACTCCTCCGTGATCAAAGAGCTGCGTATGATAGTACGCGATGAGTAGGGCGCGGAAAGCGTCAAGCCGGGTGGCACCGCAGGTTGATTTTCATCCTGTCCCAGCAGATTCAGGGACAGGATTTTTTATTGCCTGGCCCATACTCATTGAAAAGAAAACGGAGGAAAAGACAATGACAACGAAGAATGAACAGAAAATCCCTTACAAAATTTATCTGAGTGAAGAAGAAATGCCGAAGGCATGGTATAATGTGCGCAGCGATATGAAGGTGAAACCTGCACCGCTGCTGAACCCGGAAACCTGCCAGCCGATGACCGCCGAAGAGCTTTCCGGCGTATTTTGTGAAGAGCTGGTCCGGCAGGAACTGGACGACGAGACGGCGTACGTTGAAATCCCGCAGGAAATCCGTGATTTCTATAAAATGTACCGTCCGGCCCCGCTGGTTCGTGCATACTGTCTGGAAGAAAAGCTGGGAACACCGGCGAAGATCTACTATAAATTCGAAGGAAACAACACCAGCGGAAGCCACAAGCTGAATTCTGCCATCGCCCAGGCCTACTATGCCAAGAAGCAGGGGCTGAAGGGCGTTACCACCGAGACCGGTGCAGGTCAGTGGGGTACTGCTCTGTCCATGGCATGCAGCTATCTTGGACTGGACTGCAAGGTGTTCATGGTAAAGGTATCTTATGAGCAGAAGCCGTTCCGCCGTGAAGTGATGCGAACCTATGGTGCAGATGTAACACCATCTCCGTCCATGAGCACAGAAGTTGGCAAGAAGATCCTGGCCGAACATCCCGGAACCACAGGTAGCCTGGGATGCGCCATCTCCGAAGCAGTAGAAGTTGCTACGACCCACGAAGGATACAGATACGTACTGGGCAGTGTGCTGAATCAGGTTCTGCTCCACCAGTCCATCATCGGTCTGGAAACCAAAGTGGCTCTGGATAAATACGGCATCAAGCCGGACATCATCATCGGCTGTGCAGGCGGCGGTTCCAACCTGGGCGGACTGATCGCACCGTTTATGGGGGAAAAGCTGAGAGGGGAAGCGGACTACAGAATCATCGCAGTAGAACCGGCATCCTGCCCGAGCTTCACCCGCGGCCAGTTCAAGTATGACTTCTGTGATACCGGCATGATCTGTCCGCTGTCAAAGATGTACACCCTGGGCAGTGGTTTCATCCCATCTGCTAACCACGCAGGCGGTCTCCGGTTCCACGGCATGAGTTCCACACTGTCTCAGCTGTATCATGACGGATATATGGAAGCAAGAGCCGTAGAACAGACAGAAGTCTTCGCTGCTGCAGAAGAGTTTGCCAGAGTAGAAGGCATCCTGCCTGCACCGGAAAGCAGCCACGCCATCAAGGCTGCGATCGACGAAGCACTGAAGTGCAAGGAAACCGGCGAAGAAAAGACCATCGTATTTGGTCTCACCGGCACCGGCTACTTCGATCTGGTGGCATATCAGAAATTCAATGACGGCGAAATGTGCGACTACATCCCGACCGATGAAGATCTGGCAAAGGGATTCGCAGGCATTCCTGACATTCCGCAGAACAGAGAATAAGCACAGTCCCGCGCACAGGACATAAAATAAAAACGCATGAAAAAAGCAGGCTTGCCATCACGGCTCGCCTGCTTTCTGTTTTTTAAAGCTTCGTTTTATGCTCTTATGTATTGATTGCATCTGATGCTATTTGCCGCGAACAGACGCAATGCACTTCTCGAAGTCCTCTTTGCCCCAGATGACCGGAACCGGATACAGCGGATTGGCTTCTTTCATAGCCCAGGAAATGATCTGCGGAATATCTTCCTCTTTGATCACATCAAGACACCGCGGAATTTCCATCTTCTCTTTCAGATCTTCGATCCAGCAGAGGAAGGCTTCGGCTTTCTCTGCATCGTTCTGACCGGTCATGCCGCAGACCTCTGCCAGACGAGCCAGCCGTTCATGGGCCGCAGGACCGAACTGGCGCATCACATGAGGCAGGATCACGGACATGGCCAGACCGTGCGGGGTGCCGTAGAGACCACCCAGGGTATGGCCGATGGCATGGACATAACCCACGCAGCCCCGGGTGAAGGCACGTCCTGCATAGAAGGCAGCCTTCTGCATGTTCTGACGGGCTTCAATGTCAGAACCATCGCAATAGACTTTATATAAATTATGATATATCAGCCGGACGGCATCCTCCGCCAGCTTCTTTTCCAGCTTGCTGTTATACGTGTTATTGGTGTAGGATTCCACTGCGTGGCAGAGGGCATCCATACCGGTGGTGGAAGTCACCTTCGGCGGCAGACCGGTGGTCAGCTCCGGATCCAGCACGGCGAATTTCGGCATCAGACTGGTATCGTTGAGGGATGCCTTGTGGTGGGTCCTGGAATCGGTAATGACCGCAGCAACGGTGGTTTCTGAACCGGTGCCGGCTGTGGTAGGCACAGCAAAGATGGTCGGGATTCTGTGGAGAACCCGGAACAGCCCCTGCAGCTGCTCTACGGTTTTGCCCTTCTTCACGGCCAGCGCACCGATGGCCTTACAGCAGTCCATCGGAGAACCGCCGCCAAAGGCAATCATGGCCTGGCAATTATTTTCCTGAAAGAGCTTCAGCCCGTCCTTCACATTGATATCCGTCGGGTTCGGCTGCACGCCGTCATACACCACATACTCCACACCGGCCTCAGTCATGGCAGCGAAGAGACTGTCCAGCAGTCCCAGCCCCATGAGGACGCTGTCTGTAACCACCAGGACCTTCGTATAGCCCTGCTCCCGGATCAGAGCCGGAAGTTTCTTCACAGAACCGGCGCCTTCCAGCGTTTTCGGCATGCCCCACGGAATCACGTACATACCGATTTTAAATACTCCCTGGTACACTCTGCAAAATACTTTTCCCATATTTTTACCTCCCTGCCGGACGTTTTTTTCCGACATAAGTTTGATCAGACTAAAAATGAATGGCTTCGATCGGGCAGACATCGCCGCAGATGCCGCAGCCGATACAGTCCTTTTCTCTGCCCTTCACGAAGCGGGCGATGGTATGAATATCCCCATGGAATTTCGGACCTTCGATTTCAAGGCAGTCCTTCGGACAGTTTTCCACGCAGACAGAGCAGCCTGCGCAGAGCACGGGATCAATGACCGGCTTTTTCCACTGGTCCTTCGGCACCTTGACTGTCGTTTTCCCCCGGGCATCGAGAACAGCGCCCTTCGGACAGATTTTGCCGCAAACGCCGCAATCCACGCACAGACCGGCATCCACCGCATGGCGTTCTTTCAGCTGGCCGGAAATGGCGCCTGTGGGGCAGTTCTTTGCGCACAGGGTGCAGCCGATGCAGTTTTCTGTTATCTGATATGACATGAAATCACCTCTCTCCATAAACTGCTGCATCTTCAGCCGCCGCCGGACGGCGTCAGGAAGACCAGCTCGTCGCCATCCTCCAGCTTTGACGAATACCTGGCGTTTTGCCCGTTGATCATGAACATGCAGTTTTTGAAATCTTTCTCCGGGAATCCGGTGGCCTTGCTGAGAAGGCGGCATGCATCCTTCACGGAGCTGCTGTAGACCTCCATGTGGGAGATTCCGCATTTCAGGCGCAATGCGCCGAAGAGCTTGATATTAACCATGCTGATTCACCTCCTGCATACAGGATCCTGCCGGCATTTGGCTGACCGCCAGATGATCCAGATTGAGTTTCTTCAGAGTTTTTTCTGTCGGGATTCCGTCTTTATCCCAGCCGCGTCCGCGGTAGTACACGTCTTTCATCGACTCCAGAGGTACCTTCGTCTTTTCGTCGCCTTCGACCTGCGGCACGTCGGTGAGACGCTTCGGCAGGCTGTCATCCTTCCGGCTGATTCCCAGGCGGGTGTTGATGAGGCGTTCCAGGGTGTAACCCCGCTTGCCTGCCTTCAGGAAGGAACCGAAGGTCACCTTCATGCCGGTGGCGTATTTCAGCGCTTTGGACTGGTTGAAGATCATTGGCAGATGGAAGCAGACCACCTGCGGGAACATGGTAAGCAGCCGCAGCACAGGCCCCGCCACCGGGACAATGGCATTAAATGCCTTCGTGTACCATGCGTGAGGATGATGGATCAGCGGAGGCGGGAAAAAGCCATAAGTGGTGAATACGCACTGACCGCAGGAGGATGTACCTTCCATCAGATCCTGGAAGATGATGGTCACATCCGGCTTGCCGTGGGGCGTCTGCTGGTTCACATTGAGACCCAGGCCTTCCAGAATGACCAGATATCCGCCGTTGAGGTGGCAGCCGCCCCGGTTGGAAATAGCATAGCCGAGGCCCAGACCTACCGCACGGCGCGGTTCATAGGCAGCCAGTTCCATCCCCTTGGAGTGAATGGCGAATTCTTTGCCGCCGTATTTTTCTGACAGGGCACGGGAGCCTTCTGCCAGCTCGTCGCCGATGCCGCGGCGGTAAGCGGTGTCCTCCCATACCCGGGAAATATCGGCGGTATCGCCGAAGGCAAGGCCGTTGTTCCAGAGACCTTTTTCGTTTGCCTCCATGGCCCATGCCAGGGTATTGGCCGCCGTGATGGTGTCCATGCCCAGCTCATCCAGTTCATAGTTCCAGCGCAGGATCAGTTCCATGCTGTCATTGAGGATGCCTCCCCCCAGCAGGCCCAGGGTCTCCAGTTCTGGTCCCTTCACGGCCTTGCCGTCTACCTGGACTGTCCGGGCGCATTTGATGGGACAGGTGAGACAGCCCTTGTTTACAATATTATGTTCTTCTGCCAGTGTTTCTCCGTTTACTTTTTCGAACCGGTCGAACTGGCCGTATGTATAGTTTTTCGTGGACAGCTGCCCCTTCATCTGCATGGAAGAAATCAGACCTGCCGTGCCCAGCCGCGGAAGCTGATCGCCGGTGAGAGGATGGCTTCTGAGATACTTAAACCAGGACCGGTTCAGCTTATCCATCTTTTCCTTGTCGTGAACCGGCACGGTGTGGTTGCCGCTGACAGTGACAGCCTTCAGATTTTTGCTTCCCATAACAGCACCTACGCCGCCTCGGCCTGCCAGCCGCTCATTGCTGACGATGGATGCGTATTTCACCAGGTTTTCTCCGGCGGGACCGATGACGATTTTGCCGTTTTTCCGTCTTTTGCCGCCGGACTGCTCTGCCAGCGCTTCGTCCAGTGCCTCCTGGGTATGTCCGGTCTTCATGCCCCAGAGGGACTGCCCGTCGTGGAAGGTAAACTGGTCATTGTGGATTTCCAGCCAGACCGGTTTCTCGCTGCGCCCATGAATCACCAGGGCATCGTAGCCGGCTTTTTTCAGATAGTAGCCGAAATTGCCTCCGCAATTGGAGGAGGTCAGTATTCCGGTCAGGGGTGAAATGGCTGACACGTTGAACCGGCTGGAGCTGGGTGCACCGGTGCCGGTGAACGGACCGGTGGAGATGACCAGCAGATTGGTTTCATCAAGGGGTCCGCGAATTTCTGCCAGATGGTCGCCGATGATCTTGGCTGCCATGGTCTTACCCCCCAGAAACAGCCTGCGCTCCTCGTCGGACCATGGATACTCGCGGATGGTGCCGGTGGTCAGATCGATGTCAGCCACCTTGCCCATGTAGCCTCCGTAACTGGTAGCCATAGTATTCCTCCTTCTCCTGAATGCCGACGAAACCAGATAAGGTTGCGGCATTCTGTCATATTTGTTACTATTGTATCATTTTTGTCTTCATCTCACCACCGAAAATCAGACAAAAACCCGTCCGTGCCCAAATTATCACATATGTGCAGCACATTTGCTCTTCCAAAGCATGCAAAAAATAAAAAACACACCGAAAACCGAAACCCCGGCGCACAGCCGAAAGGCCCGGGAGGGCGTGTTTTGAGAAGGGGGCAGGGATCTGAAAAAGACAATCCCGACTATGCGGACAGCTTTCCTTCGTCTCTGAGCTGATCCAGTTTCCGGTTCCTGTAATAGAGGCAGGTATCCGCAGCGACCATAAACAGATTGAGAAAATACAGTGCCAGTACATAATTGATATTTCCGCCGGCAAACTTGCTGCAGATGCCGAAGACATAGCCGATCATGATGGCATACTGGAACATGACGCTTTTTCCCTTCGCGGTTTTCGAACGGATGGACTTGGCCAGGTTCATCGGCCAGGAGCAGCCGAAGCAGATGAGCATGAGTGTTTCGAATAATTCCGCCATGATAGATTCGCTCCTTTTTCGTAAATTTTCCTCTAAAAGTATAGCACAGCCGCCGGGAAAAGCAAGTCCGAAAAACGGAATAATAAAGAGGACCTCGGCCGCATACATTAGAGTGACAGGAATCCTGTCGATGAGCCTGTCGATAATCGTGAAAACAGAAGATCTCGGAGAAAGTGAGGAAAGAAACATGCCTGAATTTGAAGACCTGCTGGTCAATGGATATGCCTACCCGTCCATCAGTCCGGACACCCTGGCCTGGTGGCTGCCGCGGCTTACCTGGGTGTCATCCTTCAGCTACGGTTTTACGGAAGACGGGGAACTGATCAATCTGGAAGACGAAAATATCATTTCCCAGGCGGCTGCATCGGGGGTGGGCACGCTGATGGTACTGACGCCGCTGGATGCGTCCGGCGCGTTCAACGACCAGATTGCCATCGCCGTGTTCAACAACCCGGCGGCAACCGACAATCTGATTGAGAATATTTTGCAAAACATACTCGCCAAGGGGATGGCGGGGATCGATTTTGATTTCGAGTATCTGGCGGCGGATTACGCCGATGATTATGTGGAGCTGGTGGCAAGAACCCGGTCCCGTCTGGCTCCCCTGGGACTGACAGTGACGGTGGCCCTGGCGCCCAAGGTGCGGGCCGATCAGCCGGGGCTTTTATACCAGGGTCATGACTATGCCGGCATGGGGCGGGCGGCGGATTACTGCCTGATCATGACGTATGAGTGGGGGTATACCTACGGGGAGCCCATGCCCGTATCGCCTATTATCAATGTACGAAGAGTATTGGAATATGCCGTCAGCGAGATCCCGCCGGAAAAAATCCTCATGGGGCTGAACAACTATGGCTATGACTGGACCCTGCCTTTCGTGCCCGGGGAGTCCAAGGCGGAGAAGCTGAGTAATTACCAGGCGGAGGCCCGTGCGGCTTACTACGGCGTGCCGATTCAATGGGATGAAGAGGCCATGGCGCCGTTCTTTACTTATACGGATCCGGCGGGACGGCAGCATATCGTCTGGTTTGAAAACGAGGAGAGCTGGCGGGCGCGGCTTTCTCTGGTGCAGGAGCTGGGGCTGGCCGGCGTGGGAATCTGGAATATCATGAATGTGTTTTATGGCGGAATCTGAAGAGAGATGGGGCCGGCGGGTCAGAACCTGGGCGGTCAGAACCTGCCGCCAGCCTCTTGACTTTGGCGGGGCTTTCTGCTAAGATTATTTCGTTCATCGGAGGATAACGCACAGAGGATGTAGTTAGGCCGGATAAGATGGCAGGCTGAGATGCCCGCTGTTTTATCCGGCTTGTTTGTTACGAAAAACTTCAACGTAAACATAAGATATAAAGGGGAGGAAGGAAGAAATGCAGCTGGAAGCAAAATTTACAGAAGGCAAGATATTCGGGCAGCTGGTCCGGTTTGCATTGCCTGTACTGGCAGCCCTGTGCCTGCAGGCCATGTATGGCGCGGTGGACCTGCTGAT
>JAQXSU010000090.1 GCA_029219125.1 Bacillota bacterium | reverse complement strand
GAAAGCTTGGAACAAATGATATGGGCAGGGTGATCGCGCCCGGCGGAAACCAGAAGCTGATTCGCTTCGTCGGCTATTTCATGGCAGTCATGCTGTTTACGGTACTGGTGACCATGACAGCCGCCGGCGGTGCATTGTTTTATCAGCAGTTCGGTCTGAATCGGATCCTGGGTGGCCTTCTGATTGCGTTTCTTGTGATCATTACGGTTCTGGGTGAGTTTGAGAGAGTATCCCATGTGTTCCGATATATCATGCCGGTACTGTCCGGCGTGGTGGTCATCACCAGTCTCATGGTCAGCATTCTCAGCCTGAAACCGACCGAGGTTGCCCAGACGGTGGAACCCAGTCCTATGGCTCCAAACTGGTTCCTGGCGGCACTGCTTTATATTTCGTATAACATCCTTGCGCTGGTTCCCATGGTGGCTACCGCTTCGGTCAGCGCAAGAAGCGACAGAGATGCGGTAGGCGGCACAGCACTGGGAGGTGCATTCCTGGGCCTTCTGGCGTTCTTGCTTCTGACGGCGCTGCAGCAGGATATGCCTTACTCACAGGCGCTGGATATGCCCATGCTGGGCTATGCGGGACGCCTGTCGCCAGCCATGGCAACCTTATATGGCGTTGTGCTTTTCTGTGCGATCTATTCGTCGGCCACCAGCAATTTCTACGGGTTTACCACGAAACTGAAGGACGGACCCCAAAAGAGCAGAAATGTGATCATAGCCGTCATCCTTGGGTTTCTGCTGGGACTGGTTGGGTTTAAGAATGTGGTTGCATTTATGTTCCCGATGGAGGGCTTCCTGGGTTTTGTGATTATTGCCATGCTGATCCTCAACTTCTTTCAGATCCGTAATGCAGAGAAAAAGAGAAGAGTGTCCGATGATTGCCACATGAAGACAGAGGAATCCGACATTTTTCAGGATTTCGAACATCACGACCGAACCGCTTATCCTGCACCGCTGGTGCGTGTCACCGGAGGAAAGGGAGGCGAAGCACTGCTGATACGGGGTCCGGAAAAGACATGCCTGTATGATGCCGGTATGGCCTGCTTCGCAGAGAAGCTGATTGAAAATATAGATCATGTTCTGAAAGAGGAAAACCGCAGGCTGGATCTGGTGATACTGTCTCATACCCATTATGATCACATCGGCGGTCTGCCTTATATTCTGGAAAGATGGCCGGAAGCGCAGGTCTGCGCCAGCGAGAAGGCAAAAAAAGTATTCGAAAGCAGCGGCGCCAGGAATACCATGAAGAAACTGGGCGAGTATGCTGCAGGAAATTATGGAATTGACGGTAAATCAATTATGGTAAATCCTCTCCGCGTGGACAGAATCCTGCATGACGGGGACCGGATTGACCTTGGAACCACTAAAAATGGACAGCGATCCTGGATTGAAGTACTGGAAACGAAAGGGCACACGGACTGTGCACTGACATACCTGCTGCAGCCGGAAAAAATACTGTTCACCTGTGAATCCACAGGTGTTCTGGTGAGTCCTGAGATTTCTGATGTTTCGGCACTGAAGAATTTCGATGAGACTATGCGTGTGGCCGAAAGATTGAAAAAAACGGATTTCCGTATTCTGATTTCACCACATTACGGGGTGGTGCCCGCCTGGTTTAACGACCGGTATTTTGACCTTTATATTGAGGCAGCCGGAAAAGAGAAGGCATTTATCCGAAATCTTGTGGAGCAGGGAAAGTCCATGGATGAGATTCTCGAGGCACACCGGCAGGAATACTGGAAAACAGGCAGAAGTGATGCACAGCCGTATGCTGCATACCGCATGAACACCGAAGCAGAAGTGAAACAGATTATGACGGAATATGCCCGGATGGACAGTTCCGGAAAAATATAAAATGTGCATGTGACAGGAAAGGAGAAGCAGAATGAAAAATTACGAAAGCATAAAAGCATCACTGTGGGAGGCCGTCGAGAAAAATCTTTCGGAGGTTGCAGCATTAAGCGATGACCTGGCAGCGAACCCGGAGCTTTCCGGTGAGGAGCATGAGACATCGCGAAAACTGGTGGAGATGCTTCGACAGAAGGGATTTCAGGTAGAGTATCCGTATGCCGGTCTGGATACTGCATTTAAGGGTGTTTATGGACCGGATAACCATACATATAAGGTCGCTGTTCTGGCAGAATACGACGCACTTCCCGGTATCGGCCATGCCTGCGGTCATAATGTAAGCGGTGCCATCAGCATGCTGGCGGCCATTGCCATGACGGGACTGCAGGACGAACTGGACTGTGATGTCCATATTCTTGGCACACCAAACGAAGAGATTGACGGTGCCAAGTGCGGCATGGTGGACCAGCATATCTTTGACAGCTATGATATGGCCATGATGATTCATCTCTATGACCAGAACCTGCTGTACTGCAAGCTCCTTGGACTGCATCAGTACCTTTATACCTTCCACGGC
>JAQXSU010000089.1 GCA_029219125.1 Bacillota bacterium | reverse complement strand
GGAGAAAAGACCTCTTGCCATGCCGACCGTGATCATTCTGGATACAGTGGCTCCGGCGAAGCCGCCTACTGCACCTGCAGGGGTGAAAGCACCCTTGAAGATTTCAACGAAAGCACCTGGAACTGCTTTAATGTTCAGGATAATGATAGCGAGTCCAGCCAGAATATACAGACCGGTCATGATCGGTGTGAGGTACTGGCATACTTCTCCGATTCTCTTGATACCGCCGAGAATAACGATGGCAGTCAGGATTGAGAATACGATACCGGTTGCAATCGGAGGAATGCCGTACTGTGCCTGTACAGACAGGCAGATTGTATTGGTATCTACAATGGCGCCGACTACGAAGTAGCCCACGATTACCATGATACTGAAGAAGACGGACAGCCATTTCTGATGAAGTCCTTTCTCTATGTAGTACATAGCGCCGCCGGCATATTCACCGTTCTCTTTCTTTTCACGGAAATGAATGCCAAGGGTTATTTCAGAAAATTTGGTTGCCATGCCGAAGAAAGCTGCAACCCACATCCAGAACAGGGCGCCGGGACCACCGGTGGCAACTGCTGTGGCGATACCTGCAATGTTTCCGGTACCTACTACTGCAGAAATAGATGTCAGACCGGCCTGGGCAGAAGAAATGGTGCCTTCTCCGGAGGATTTTGAGAACATTTTTCCTACGGTATTCTTAAAAATGAACGGGAATCTGAATACCTGCAGGAAACCGAGACGAATGGAGAGATAGATACCTACGCCGACCAGCAGCGCAACCATGTAAGGTCCCCAGACGATACCATTGATTGTGTCATTGATTTCATAAATCAGATCCATATGACAGTCTCCTTTCATAAAGTTTCATTGAAAATGAATGAATATAAGTTCATACTATTTGACATAGCAATTCCCGTGCCAAAAAATAGGCTGCGACGGAGGTATTGATTTTGCTAAGAAGCGAAGAAATTCTGCCATGATTGCATAAAAAAACGGTGAAAAATACTTCATAGTCAGTGAAAAAAATTTCACTGAAACGAATGAAATATATTTCACCGCAGGGATACCGCATCTGTGCGAGTTGCGTGCTGCGTGCTGCGTGCCGTATGCTGCATCTCATCGCTATGGACGGCGGAGATTATATTCGGATATCTTGTTCCAGAGCTGCCGCTTGGTGATTTTCAGAATGTCAGCAGCCTCCGTCACATTGCCGCCTGTCTTGTCCAGAACACGCTGGATATAATCTTTTTCGAACGCAGCGCGGGCATCGCGAAGACATGAAAAGTCGGTCTCGGCGTACATGTCACCAGAGCCGGAGCCAGAGCAGGAGTCGGAGCTGGTTTCAGCTCCGGCGCTTTCGAATCCGGAACCCGATACGGATTGTGTCGATGCAGAAGCAGGCAGGGGCGATGCAGAAACGGGCAGCAGATGACCGCGCAGGACGCCGTCCTCAGACAGGGCGACCATTCGCTCCAGAATGTTGCGCAATTCCCGCACATTTCCCGGGTAATCATATTCCATCAGGTCACGGAGCGTTTCCGGCGCAATTTCAACGATCTTTTTTTTCTGATCCCGTCCGATCCGCAGCAGGAAATACCGGATCAGCCCCGGGAGATCCTCCTTCCGCTGACGGAGCGGGGGAATGGTGACAGTAAGTGCATTGATTCTGTATAAAAGATCCTCACGGAAGGTTCCGGCTGCGATTTCCCGGTTCAGATCTTTATTTGTGGCGGAAATCAGCCGGATATCCAGATCAATCGGACGGTTGCTTCCCACTCGTTCGATGGTTTTCGTTTCCAGGGTGCGCAGCAGCTTTCCCTGAATATTGAGGGGAAGATCACCGATCTCGTCCAGAAATAGGGTGCCGAAGTTTGCTTCCTCGAACCGGCCGATCCGTCTGCCCAGCGCGCCGGTGAAGGAACCTCGTTCATGACCGAACAGTTCCGATTCTACCATCCCTTCTGCGAATACCTGACAGTTTACCGGTATAAAATGGCGGTCTTTCCTGTCGCTCATCCTGTGGATGTAATTGGCGAAAACTTCCTTACCTACGCCGGATTCTCCCAGCAGCAGCACGTTGATGCCGGATGAGGCCGCTTTCTGGCAGGTTTCCAGGAGAGAAAGAATTTCAGGATTTTTCGAATCCAGAAAGAGGTCGTTATCTTCTGCATTCTGTTTCTGCAGAATCTGATTGGTCTTTTCCAGAGATTTGATTTTTGCCATCCGATTGATGTCCATCAGAAGACTGTCCGGATCGCTGCTCTTGACAAAATATCCCGTGGCGCCGTATTTCATAGCCTGCACGGCACTTTCGATGGTGCCGAAGGCTGTGATTACCATGATTTCGATCCCGGGGTAGGATTCCTTTACCTTTTGGATCAGTGTTAATCCATCCATTCCCGGCATTTTCAGATCGGTCATGACCAGATCGATTTCGTTTTCCTTCAGCTGGTTCAGCGCTGACTGTCCATCTGAGGCGGTTACCACGGAAAATCCGTTGCTCGTCAGGATATAGGAGAACACACGGAGGTATTCGATCTCATCGTCGACAATCAGAATACTGAAGTCTTTGTTTTCCTTTTTCTTCTTTTCGCTTAAAATGCTTTCATTTTTAATGCTGCCGTCTGTGATGCTGTCATTTCTAATACTTTCATTCATGACTTAAGATTCCCTCCTGTTTTTCGGGCAGATTCACGGTAAAGACCGTACCTTCCCCCATGCGGCTTTCGACCTGAATACTGCCGCCCAGCTTTTCCAGTTCGGAACTGACCAGATACAGACCCAGGCCTGTGCCGGTGTCCTTGGTGGTGAAGAACGGATTGAAGATGGATTCCTGGTTCTTTTCCGGAATACCGGGTCCGTTGTCGGCAACCTGTATCGTAAGCACAGAATCGATGATGGTTACCGTGCAGGTAAGCTTTCTGCCGTGGGGTGCGAGCGATTCTTCCATTTCCATCAGCGCTTCAAGTCCGTTGTTGATCAGATTGATGAGGACGATTTTCAGGGTTTCCTCATTGGTGAAGAAACGGGTATGCGGTGCACAGTGTATCTGGAAGTCGATCTGCGCCTTTTCCATTTTTTTGTGTTCCAGAGCAGCGATATTATTCAGCAGCGCGCCAATATTCACCAGCGATACGTTTTCATCTCCGGAACGTGAAAAATTCAGCAGATTTTCAATCAGACTGTTGATCCGGTTGGTTGAGTCGCCGATGACTTCGAGGGCATGGGAGGATATCTCGTCATTGGCATAGCCTTTCAAAATGTAGGAATAATTTCGGATCAGCCCCAGCGGATTGCGAATCTCATGTGCGAGACCTGCAGACAGCTGTCCGACAGCAATCATTTTGCTCTCCTGCCGAAGCTTTCGTTCAGCCAGGGTCTTATTGGTCTGGTCTTCTATGACAATGAGCTGGCTGCCGTCAACCGCATTGAGAGTTCTGACAAACACGGTATAGTACCGTCCCTGCACCAGATACAGTTTGTCGGGATCCGATCTGTATGCCTCCATGAGAGAGGAAAGCAGCGGAATGGACATCACGGCTCTTCCGATGAGCGGCTCCTGCCGGTTTCCGAGGACAGACAGGGCGAGCTGGTTCACGTCCCGAATCACATAGTCGCGGCTGGTAACCAGAAGCATGGCATGAATATTGTCGATCACCGTTCGCAGGTTGTCTTTCTGCACCTGAATTTCCCTGGTCTTCTCAGTAATTCGCTTTTCCATGATGCTCTCCCATCCAAAAAAGAGAAACAGAAGGATAAGACACAGGACGACAACGGCAGGCAGCCAGTCCATGGTGGTGATATCTGTAAACACCGGAGCGGAAGAATCAAACCACTTCTGCTGCCCCTGGACCAGGATGTTCTTTTTTTTCAGATTCAGGATTCCCTTATTCAGAATACTGAGCAAAATCTGATCGTCTTTCTTTACTGCGAAGGTGACGTTCTTTTCATAGAGCCCGTCTCCGACTTCCCGGATCGTTTCCTTCAGATCCAGTTCCTTCACGTAATAGTCGATGACGGTTTCATCTCCGGCAAGGGCATCCACCTGCCCGTCCAGGAGAAGGCCAAGCCCCTCCTGCATGTCTTTCACCATGACAAACACAGTTCCCGTTTCTTCCGGCGAATAGTGCTCTGTGAAGTGCTCCACGGCGAAGTCATCTTCCACCAGACCGATCCGTTTGCCGGCCAGCGCAGCTTCATCCTGCAGGTCCATGCGGTCCGAAGTGGTGACCGCAATGCCGCGAAGCCGGTAAAGCGGCTGGGTGAATGCATATTTCTTCAGACGCTCAGGACTCTCGAACAGGTCACTCATATCTGTGATTCCCTGATCCAGACGATCCATGATGTGACTGAACGCAGCGGCATTATATGTAACATTGATACCGAGTTCGATGGACAGTGCAGACATATAGTCAATCAGAAGTCCTTCCACCTGACCGGTTTCTTCATTCACGTAGGT
>JAQXSU010000088.1 GCA_029219125.1 Bacillota bacterium | reverse complement strand
GGTTGGCATAGAGTGCCAGACCGATGGCCAGACAGGTACCGATGTAAGTGAAATTAAACAGATAAAAGAGATTATCCAGCGTGAGCCAGAGTATGACGGCAATGGTTTCGAAAACCAGCCACAGGATGATGGGAAACTGATATTTTTTCATGGATGAGACCTCTGCTGCATTTTTTTCTCTATTTTAGCACAGGCGGAATCTGAAGTCCATACGAAATGACAGGCAGTGCGGTGTGTCGCTGCATTGCGGTGTGTCGCTGCATTGCGGTGACGAAACGACCAAAAGGATCCCGTGAAACGTCCAAACGGCCCGGACACCTTGCGGCCTGCGGAATTCTATGGTACAATAGGGCGAAAAGATTTTGCCCGGAAACGCCGGCAGCCGCTGGTCAGTGGCTGCCGGAGGTGCGGAGCGGCAGCCGGAAGAGCAGGGACCGGGCAGCGAGGAGAAACGAAGGATGAGAATCAATAAATATATCGCCCAGGCTGGTGTGGCAAGCCGCCGCAAGGCTGACGAACTGATTGAGAACGGAAATGTGAAGGTGAACGGTGCCGTGCTGCGGGAGCCGGGCTATGACGTGCAGGAAGGCGACCGGGTTACTGTCAACGGACGGGAGATCAGCGGCGCCCAGAAGATGGAATATGTGCTGATCAATAAGCCGCTGGGCATGGTAACCACGGTGGAGGATGATAAAGACCGGCTGACGGTGATGGATGTGGTGAAGGATATCGATGCCCGGCTGTTTCCGGTGGGACGGCTGGATTATAACACCAGCGGTGCGCTGATCATGACCAACGACGGGGAACTGGCATATCGACTGACCCATCCGAAGCATGAAGTATATAAGACCTACCGTGCGCTGGTGTCCGGCGTTCTGTCCAATGAACGAGCTGCCCGGCTGCGCCGCGGCGTGGATATCGGCGGATTCGTCACGTCACCGGCCAAGGTGAAGATTATCAAGGGAACGCAGCATTCCACCCTGGTGGAGATTGCCATCCATGAGGGGAAGAACCGGCAGGTGCGAAAGATGTTTGCCGCAGTGGGGAATCCGGTACAGGAGCTGGAACGGGTGGCCATCGGTGATATTCGTCTGGGCCATCTGAAGCCGGGCCATTACCGGAAGCTGACGAGAGAAGAGATCGAATATCTGAAAAACTGCTGAGGCCGCTGCGCCGCCCGGCGTCCCGCCCGGCACAGACCGGGCAGCGTGCCGCAGCATTGAAAAACACCCGGCGCATACGCACCGGGTGTTTTTCAGCAAAGTTTTAAAAGTTTTAAAAGATGTATCAGTAAGTATCACGACAAAGGTGATGGATTATTTTCTCTTGCATTCCTTTGGAGTTACGCAGGTACCGGTAGCTCTTGCAACAACGATCGGTTCTTCCAGAACGTCAGCAGCAGAAGCGCTGATGTCAGGTCTTGCAGCGATCACCTTTCTGGCTTCGAACTTCATCTTTCTGGAAGTGTTGCCAACCTTGGTAATTTCACCGTAAGCTTCGATATAGTCGCCTGCGTAAGTCGGTGCCAGGAATTCGATGTTGTCATATGCGCAGAACAGACCTTCGTCTCCGTCGATCTGGATCAGCAGTTCGGTCGCAACGTCGCCGAACAGGTGAACCATGTGTGCACCGTCAACCAGGTTTCCGCCGTAGTGTGCATCCTTTGCGGACATTCTCAGTCTTAATAATGAAGTGTACTTCTTTTCTTCCATTTTTCCAATCTCCTTTTATCCATGAAATATTTCTATTGGTTTCGCCTGCATATGTATCATTCGTTGTATCGTTCATGATATTCGTAATCTGAAGCAGGACGAAATAAACATTTTACGCAAATATATATTGCAATTTGCGTGCCAATGGATTATTATTGAAAATAAGAGAGAAGTGAACCGATTTAGAATCACCCGGAAAATGATGAACACAAAAAAGGAGCGACAAACCAGCCATGAATTACCCCATCAACCGCGTTCTGGAACCAAAACAGGTACTGCCAACCTCGGCATGGCGTCTGGATAACAACCGGAACATCTACCCCGATGAAATTCGGGTATCTCTGAAGCGAATCCATCTGGAAGGCACCAGTTTCAAGCAGATCCGCACGGAGGCCAACGATAATGAGGAAAAGATCAAGCAGAAGATTATCGATATCGTCATCCGGAGAGGCAAGCTGCACAATCCGGTGACCGATACCGGCGGACTGGCCTTCGGCGTCATCGACCAGATCGGTGCGGAATTTGAAAATACGCAGAATTTCAAGGTCGGAGACGAAATCATCTGCAATGCATCCCTGGCTTCGGTGCCAATGCATATTGAAAGTATCCGAGCAGTGGATCCTGTGTTTCATCAGATTGACGCCGACGGATATATGATCGTGAACAGCCGGATTACCCTGGTTAAGGTGCCGGAAGGTGTACCGGATAATCTGCTGATGAGCGCCTTCGATGAGTCGGGGACCCTGTTCCGGCTGCATCAGATCGCAGCGGAAAATAAACGGTTTCTCATCGTGGGAAACAGCCTGATTACCAACATTCTGTACGGTTACGTAGTGCGGCGGGCCGCAGGAGAAGATGCGGAAATCGTCTGTATTTTCGATAGAAAGACGGACCTGCGGATCACCGGCGGAAGCGTGGATCAGCTGATGGCAGTGGTATTCAATGAAATCCACTATATGGACATCCTGAAGCCGCTGGAGTGCATGCAGCGGCTGGATAAGGATTCCTACTTCGATCTGTCCATCAACTGCGCGGAAATTCCAGGCGCGGAGACCATCAATATTCTGGCCGCCAAACGTGGCGGAACGGTGGTATTTACCAACCTGATCAACAACCTGAACATCGCCCTGTATATCACGGAATCCATGACGAAACCGCTGAAAGTACGAGGTGCCGAAGGGTATGTGGATGGCTATGATGTATTCGATGTGAAGGTGGTGGAGGAACTGGCTCCTTACTTTGAACATGCACGTTTTGAGCTGGTGGAAAAGCTGGACAATCTGGATGAAACGGAACCCGGCGGTGTGAACCGGGCCTTCGCCAGAGGAGAAGAAGTGGCCATGCTGGAGGACTATGTTTACCGGAGCCGTGCCATGAACCAGGTACTCAACGAGATCATGCAGGTATCCCGCTATGACTGCAATGTCATCATCTTCGGAGATACCGGTGTCGGTAAGGAAAAGGCCGCCAATATCATACAGAAAAACAGCGACCGGAAGATGCAGCCTTTTGTAAAAATCAACTGTGCCTCTATTTCCCCAAACCTGATCGAATCTGAGTTCTTCGGCTATGAAAAGGGTGCGTTTACCGGAGCCAGCGCATCAGGGAAAAAAGGGTATTTCGAGATCGCCAACAACGGTGTTATCTTCCTGGATGAAATCGGTGAGCTGCCGCTGGAAATGCAGGCCAAGCTTCTGCGGGTCATTCAGGATGGGGAATTTTACCGGGTGGGCGGAACTGCGCCGATTAAGACAAATGTCCGCATTATCTCTGCCACCAACCGGAATCTGGAGGAATTCATCGAAAAAGGCCTCTTCCGGCGAGATCTGTACTACCGCCTGAATGTAGTGCCAATCCGCATCCCGAGCCTGTCAGACCGGCCAGAGGATATCCCGGCCCTGGTAGGACATTTCCTGAAAAAATACGGGAAGAAGTTCGGCCGACGCCGCGGCATGGACGATGCTGCCATGGAATACTTGCAGCAGCAGCAATGGCCGGGAAATATCCGGGAACTGGAGAACACGGTGCAGCGTCTGATTATTTCCGCAGCCGGCGACAACATCAGCCTGATGGATGTGATGCGGGACAGCCACGGCGAGCTCTTCAGCGGCTCCATGAGCCAGCTTCCGGGGGACAGCAGTGCGGATGACGAGGGTACGGATCGGATGCCGGAAAAGGAACTGGATCTGCAGCTGGCGGTGGATGAATATGAGAAAGGGTTGATCAAATACGCCTGCGAGAAATACGGATCCACCCGAAAAGCTGCCAGAGCCCTGGGAATCAGTCAGACCCAGATCGTACGGAAAAAGAAAAAATATGACATTTTGTAGGGCGCAGATCCGGCATCAAAAACCCGCCGCCATCCATCAAAAAACACGAAAAAAGATAGCGAACCGAAATGTGTTCGCTATTTTTTTGTCTGAAACGAAATCGGTTCGAAAAAATGGATAAAAATTACTTGTTAAAAAAAGGACAGACCCCTGCATAGATTGAAAATACTGCGAATCGATTTTGAGAAGTGAGAAAGATATCTTTGGCATATTTATTGCTTTATAAGATAATGCGGGGAGCAGGAGGGTAAATCGGGTAGCCCGGGACTCCCGAAAAAATACAAAGGAATATTATAGTAAAAGGAGAAGAAACATTATGGAATTTAAAAAAGGTGATATCTACGGAACTCACAGAGTGCTCGAACCAAAGGGTGTACTGCCGCAGCCTGCTGACAAGCTGGACAACACCATGGAAATCTACGACAACGAAGTGCTGATCGATGTGCAGACCCTGAACATTGACTCCGCTTCCTTCACAGAAATTGAAAAGAGAGCCGGCGGCGATGTGGAAGAGATCAAGAAGATCATCATGAACATCGTGGAAACCACCGGTAAGCATAAGAACCCTTGGACCGGTTCCGGCGGCATGCTGATCGGTAAGGTTGCAGCCATCGGCCCGAACTTCAAAGGAGACCTGAGAGTCGGCGATAAGATCGCAACGCTGGTATCTCTGTCCCTGACTCCGCTGAAGATCGAAGAGATCAAGGAAGTAAGACCGGAAATCGACCAGGTTGACGTAAAGGGGCAGGCAATCCTGTTCCAGTCCGGTCTGTACGGCATTCTGCCGAAGGATATGCCGAAGGAACTGGCTCTGTCCGTTCTGGATGTAGCAGGCGCACCTGCACAGACTGCCAAGATCTGCAAGCCTGGCGACACCGTAGTCGTAATGGGCGGCGGCGGTAAGTCCGGTATCCTGTGCTGCTGGCAGGCAAAGAGACAGGTTGGCGTAAACGGCAAGGTTATCTGCGTAGACGGCTTCAAGAAGTCCATCAACCGCGCTATGTCCGTAAAGTGTGCTGACGAATATCTGGTTGTAAACGCAACCGATGCCGTTGCAATGTATAACGAAATCATGGAAGTAACCGAAGGTGAACTGGCTGACGTAGTTATCAACGTAGTAAACATTCCGAACACCGAAATGGCTTCCATCCTGGCCTGCAAGGACAACGGCCTGGTATACTTCTTCTCCATGGCTACTTCCTTCACCAAGGCAGCTCTGGGTGCAGAAGGTGTCGGCAAGGATGTGAACATGCTCATCGGAAACGGCTACACCAAGGGTCACGCCAATGTGGCACTGCAGGTTCTGAGAGACGACGAAAGAATCATGAAGCTGTTTGCAGAACTGTACGCATAATCCGGATTTTTTCACAAAATCCGCAAACCATTTGTTTCAGACACGGCGGACGTTTTCTGCATGCAGGGATCTGCCGTGATGATATAGCAAAGAAATGTGCCGGAATTGGGTACGGCACGAAAAAAGTTTTTCAGGAGGAAATTAAGATGAAAAAAGGATGTCCTTACGGAACTCACCGTGTAATTTCACCAAAGGGTGTATTACCGCAGCCAGCTGATGTTGTTGACAACAACATGGATGAAATCTATGACAACGAAGTGCTGATCGATGTAAAAACCTTAAACATCGACTCCGCATCTTTCACCGAAATCGAAAGAAGAGCTGGCGGCGATATCGAAAAGATTAAAGAAATCATGCTGGGCATCGTTGCCAAAGCTGGTAAGCATAAGAATCCTTGGACCGGTTCCGGCGGTATGCTGATCGGTACCGTAGAACAGATCGGCGAAAATTATGTTGGCGACCTGAAGGTCGGTGACAAGATCGCAACTCTGGTTTCCCTGTCCCTGACTCCGCTGAGAATCGATGAGATTCTGGAAGTAAGACCGGAAATCGACCAGGTTGATATCAAGGGTAAAGCAATCCTGTTCCAGTCCGGTATCTATGCAAAATTACCGGAAGATATGCCGGAAGGTCTGGCTCTGTCCGCTCTGGACGTAGCTGGTGCACCTGCACAGACTGCAAAGCTGGTTAAGCCGGGTCAGACTGTAGTAGTTATCGGCGGCGGCGGCAAGTCCGGTCTGCTCTGCTTATACGAAGCAAAGAAGAGAGCCGGCGTAACCGGTAAGGTAATCTGCATCGCAGGATCTCCGAAGTCCGAAGCAAGAGCAAAGAACCTGGATCTGGCAGACGTATACATGGTTGCAAATGCTACTGATGCAGTTGGCGTTTACAACAAGATCATGGAAGTAACCGACGGACAGCTGGCTGACGTGGTTATCAACTGCGTAAACATCGAAAACACCGAGATGGCTTCCATCCTGGCCTGCAAAGATGAAGGCGTTGTTTACTTCTTCTCCATGGCTACTTCCTTCACCAAGGCTGCACTGGGTGCAGAAGGCGTAGGCAAGGACGTAAACATGATCATCGGAAACGGCTACACCAAGGGTCATGCAGAAATCACGCTGCAGGAACTGAGAGAGCACGAAGGTCTGAGAAACCTGTTTGCTGAAATGTACGCATAATCAGCAGAACCTATAAGTGAAAGATGGAAAGACGGCGGATATGCCTTCCGGCACACCCGCCGTCTGAAATAAAGTGTAAAAGGAGAACACAATGGCAATTAGAAATTGGAAAGACATCCCTCTGTTCAAGGACGTAACCGATGAACAGTGGAACGACTGGCATTGGCAGGTAGAGCACAGATTATCCACCGTGGAGGATATCGCACAGGTTGTGAATCTGACCGAACAGGAAAGAGCAGATATTGAAAAGGTTATGGGCGGCTTCCGTGTAGGCATCACCCCGTACTATGCATCCCTGATGGACCCGGATGATCCGAGAGACCCGGTAAGAATGCAGGCTGTTCCGACTCTGGCTGAAATGCACAGATCCGATGCCGATGATGCTGACCCTCTGCACGAGGACGCAGACTCCCCGGCTCCTGGTCTGACTCACAGATATCCTGACAGAGTATTATTCCTGATCACTGACCAGTGCTCCATGTACTGCAGACACTGCACCAGAAGAAGACTGGCAGGCGAAACTGACGGTGCAAGATCCAGAGAAGATATCGATGCATGTCTGGACTACATCAGAAGAACTCCGGTTGTTCGTGACGTTCTGCTGTCCGGCGGCGACGCTCTGTGCGTAGAAGATGAAACTCTGGAATACATCATCAGCGAACTGAGAAAGATTCCGCATGTTGAAATCGTAAGAATCGGTTCCAGAACGCCGGTTGTAATGCCGCAGAGAATCACTGACAATCTGGTAAACATGCTGAAGAAATATCATCCGATCTGGCTGAATACGCACTTCAACCATCCGAAGGAACTGACTCCGGAAGCTTGCGAAGCACTGAGAAAGCTGGCTGACGCAGGTATTCCTCTGGGCAACCAGTCCGTACTGCTGAGAGGCGTAAACGACTGCAAGCACATCATGAGAGAACTGGTTCAGAAGCTGGTTCAGAACAGAGTAAGACCTTACTACATCTACATCTGCGACCTGTCCATCGGTATCGAACACTTCAGAACTTCTGTTGCAAAGGGTATCGAAATCATCGAAGGTCTGAGAGGACATACTTCCGGCTACGCTGTACCTACTTTCGTAGTAGATGCACCGGGAGGCGGCGGAAAGACTCCGGTAATGCCGCAGTACGTAATTTCCCAGACGCCGCACAAGGTAATCCTGAGAAACTACGAAGGTGTTATCACCACTTACACCGAACCGCAGCTGCCGGATCTGCCTTGCACCTGCGACTACTGCACCGGTAAGAAGACCTACAAGTATCAGGGCGTATCCGCTCTGGGCGAAGGTCCGGAAATCAAGTCTATGGAACCTGCAAACCTGCTGAGACATCAGAGAAACGAACATCACTAGGATGCAGCTCATCCGGACTGCCGGGTAATATAAAAAATACCTGCGGGGAGGCTTTTGCCTCCCCACAGATATGAAAAGGATTTTTTCAGATGGGTTTACTATACGATTTATCAACGAAATACAAGACTTTGTCCATTGTAGGCATGGCGAAAAATGCCGGGAAGACCACAGCCCTCAATTATCTGATTGAAGAGGCCATGGACGAAGGCATCCGGCTGGGAGTCACATCCATCGGGCGTGACGGAGAAACCCAGGATCTGGTCACCGGAACCGAAAAGCCGAGAATCTATCTGGATCAGGACACCATCGTAACCGTGCCGACGCAGCTTTACGACATGGCAGATGCAGGCATGGAGATTCTGAAAAAAACCAGATATTCCACGCCGATGGGTGATCTGCTCATCTGCAGGGTTGCAGACAGCGGGTACGTACAGATTGCCGGTCCGCCGGCCGCCATGGATACCAAGAGAGTCTGTGAAGAGTTGTTTGGCTATGGTTGTGACCTGATTCTGATTGACGGAGCCATCGACCGGAAAGCCATCGCATCTCCGGAGACATCCGATGCTATCATTTTATCAACGGGTGCCGTTCTTTCCAGAAACATGAAAAAAGTGGTGGAGGAAACAGCACATCTGGTGTCCCTTTACAGTCTGGACGAGCTGGAGAATTCTCCGGCACGCAGGCAGATTGAGGAGAATCTGTTCCAGGATAGGATTCTGCTCATAAAAGGAGAGAAAACCGTTGCGCTGGATCTGAAGACAGGACTGGGCGGAAGCCGGTTTATTGATGAGGCGATTGATGCGGAAACGGAGTATGTATATATTCCGGGTGCTTTTACAAACAGCGTGATCTGCGATATCAGTCCGAAAAAGCTGAAGCAGGTGCGGTTTGTACTGAAGGATCCGACCAAGATCTTTATCAACGCGATGGACTGGGGGAAGCTGCGGAAGAAGGGATTCCGGGTCAGCGTGCTGAAGAACATTGAAGTGGCGGCCATCACGGTAAATCCGTGGTCACCGCGGGGATATTCCTTTGAAAGCGAAGCACTGATTGCCGCCATGCGGGAAGCAATCCCGGATATGCAGCTGATTGATGTAAGGAAATAGAACTACAGCCGCTTTCGGGCGGCGGGAAATTGAGGGAGAAGATTTATGAGAGCAGGCAAGAACAGAAGACTGGCCAACGTGAAAACAAGA
>JAQXSU010000087.1 GCA_029219125.1 Bacillota bacterium | reverse complement strand
CATCGTGCTGCCGGTGCAGCTGGACGGCGGTCAGGTGGACGAGACGTATCTGCAGGAAATTGTGGACACGCTGGGCCTTTCAGAGGAGCTTTCCCGCCTGCCGCAAAATCGGTCCGGCGGGCAGCAGCAGCGTGTGGCCAGTGCCCGGGCGCTGGCATCCAAGCCGGCCATCATTCTGGCGGATGAACCCACGGGAAACCTGGACAGCCGGACTACCCAGGATGTGATGGGCCTTTTGAAGGTGACTAGTCAGAAGTTCCGGCAGACCATGGTGGTCATCACCCATAACGAAGAAATTGCACAGATGGCGGACCGGGTCATCCGCATCGAAGATGGGAGGATTCTCCATGATTAGGGTAAAGAACGGACCTGCAATACGCAGAATTTCTTATGGCAGCCTGAAGGCCGCAGGAAAACGAAATCTGGTGGCAGTGCTGGCCATCGCCCTGACCTGTCTGCTGTTTACCGGTGTACTGACCGTGGGCCTTTCGCTGGTGAACTACATGGAGAATCAGACCATGCGGCAGGTGGGGACGTCTGCCCACGCCGGATTCAAGATGATCACCCAGGCACAGTATGACAAGGTGGCAGAGGATCCGGAGATTGAAGACATTTCCTATAACATCTATATCGGCAGTGCGGAGGATGAAGCACTGACCAAACTCTATACGGAAGTACGCTATTCTGAGGAAAAGGCGGCACGCTGGGGTTTCTGCTATCCGGAGGAAGGCCGGATGCCGGAGGCCGAGGACGAGATTGCCTGCGATACGGCCGTGCTGAAGACACTGGGCGTTCCGGCCCAGCTGGGGGAAAAGGTGGAACTGACTGTAAACATTGACGGACGGCTGCAGAAGGATACCTTTACCCTCTGCGGGTTCTGGGAGAGTGATCCGATTGTTCCTGCCCATGAAATTCTGGTGAGCAGGGCCTGGGCAGACCGGTATGCACCGACGCCGGAAACCCCGTACCTGGCACAGAAGGATGGCAGATACGAGGCAGGATATCTGAGTCCGACCTTTTATTTTCGCAGCAGCTGGGATCTGGAGGGGCAGATGGAAGCACTGAAGGAACGGTGCGGGTTCGGTGCGGATGTCAACGAAGGGATCAACTGGGCATACCAGACCAGCAGTGTGGACGGCCAGACCATCGTGTTTGCCGCCGGAATGCTGCTGCTGATTGCCGCAGCCGGCTACCTGATCATCTATAACATCTTCGCCATTTCCGTCAGCCGGGATATTCATTTTTACGGTCTGCTGAAGACAGTGGGAACCACAGGGAAACAGCTTCGGAAGATCGTATACCGGCAGGCATTTCTGCTGTCCGCTGTGGGGATTCCGCTGGGTCTGCTGGCAGGATGGCTCGTCGGGAAGTTTCTGATGCCGGTGGTGATGGCAGGGACTTCGTTTGCGGGTGACGCATCGGCGGCGAACGTGACGGTGAGTCCTCTTATTTTTATCGGCGGGCTGCTTCTGTCTCTAATCACAGTGTGGATCTCCTGCCTGAAGCCATGCCGCATGGCTTCCCGGATCAGTCCGGTGGATGCGGTGCGGTGGAATGAAGCGGCAATAATGCAAAAGCATGCGCCACGAAAGAGAATGTATAGAAGAAAGACGACGAAAAAAACAAAGCGGGTAACGGAAGGCATGATGGCAGCAGCAAACCTGAAACGGAGCCGTTCCAGGACTATGGTGGTGGTTCTGAGCCTGACCCTGTCCCTGACCCTTCTGAACAGCATCATCACCGTGGTGAACGGCTACGATCAGGAGAAATATCTGGACGAACAGATGCCATGCGATTATGTGCTGACGGATGCATCCGTCACAAACTATGCATCGTACCGGAACCATGAAAGCATTCCTGACGAACTGATGGAGCTGGTGCGGAATCTGGATGGCGTGGAAGACGCAGGCCGCACCTGGGGCACAGATACGTTTCTGCAGGTTTCCGGGAGAGCAGAAGAAAAGGTGCGTCAGAAACTGGATTACGTGAAAACCCAGCGGGATGAAACCTACTGGAGCATGGAAGCACAGCGTCTGGAGGAGGACGGACAGGTGATCTGCAGCCTGTATGGTGCGGATGACATGGTGCTGGAATATGTGGAACTGCTGCGGGGACAGCTGGATCTGGAAAAATTCCGGTCCGGAAATTATATCATTGCAGGTCCCGGCATCGTCCTGGACGATCCGCAGGCATCTGCCGATACGGCCTACTATGATGTGGGCGACCAAATGGAGATTCACTGGAGGGATGGCACCGCTTCGGTCTATGAGGTCATGGCCATCGGAGAGATGCAGCGTGTCATGGGCATCCGGTCCTCTTTCCTGTTGGGCGTGGATCTGATCCTGCCTGCGTCGGAATATCTGAAGCATGTGCCATCGGAAGGCGGCCTGTCCCTGTCTGTGGACTGCAGCGACGATGCGGTCGGTGAAGAAGCCGGTCGATGGCTGGAAGCGTACTGCGAAAACAGCACTTCTACCGTATATGATTCCCGTGAGACGATTGCAGAAGAATTTGAATCCATGAATCAGATGATCCTCCGGGTGGGCGGTGCTCTGTCTGCCATCCTGGCGCTGATTGCGGTGCTGAACTTCATCAATGCCATGGTGACCTCTGTATTCACCCGTCAGCGGGAACTGGCCATGCTGGAAAGCGTGGGCATGACCCGGCGGCAGATGCTGCGGATGCTGATGACAGAAGGCTGCGGACAGATTTTGCTGGGCATTCTGCTGGCCGCCTCCGCAGGAAGTCTGATCTGTATGGGCATCGGCATGTTTCTGGAGACCCAGACCTGGTTCTTCACCTGGCATCCGGTGTTCTGGCCGTTCCTGATTGGCGCGCCGGTGCTTCTGATATTGGCAGCAGCAGTGCCGGTACTGGCCTTCCGTTCCATGGAGAAAGCTTCCGTGGTGGAGCGGCTGCGGGCAGCGGAATAGGCGGGGGAATAGGCGGGAGAACAGGCAGACCCACAGACGGAAGAAAGGCGAAAGGGGGATATTGTCTATTGGCAGAAGTCATGGTAAAATAAATGCAGAAGCCGGAGCGAAAGGAGCAGGACCGTGAAAAAAATTCTGGTCGTGGAAGATGACAGACATCTGAATACAGGGATCGTCATGGCCCTGCAGGGCGGCAGGAGATGCGGTTTGTGCTGCGGTGCTCGATATGAAATGGACCTGCGAAGCACTGTATAATCTGCTGGAAAACGCGGTGAAGTACACAGAACCCGGCGGCCGCATCACCGTACGGATCCGGATGTACGAAATGTTCGGCTGCGTGGAAGTGGAAGACACGGGAGAAGGCATTCCGGAGGAGGACATCAGCCGGATCTTCGGCAGGTTCTTCCGCGGGAAAAACGGACGGGAAAAGGAAGGTCTGGGCATCGGCCTCTTCCTTGCGCGGGAGATCGTTTCTCTGGAGGGCGGCTATATCAAAGTGAAATCCGAACCGGGAAAGGGCTCGGTGTTTTCTGTTTTTTTGCCGCGGGAGAATGGGAAGAAAACAGAAGATTCAAAAGAAAAGAATGAGGTGGAATAAGTGGGAAACGAAATAAAGCTGGATAAGAATCCGGAAAAGAATTTAAAAGTCTGGAAACTGGCGTTGCTGGGATTCGGCAATGCGGGACAGGCCTTTGCGAAAATGCTGCTGGAGCATGAAGAGGAAATCGCATCCAATTATGGTGCGAAGGTGGTGGTGACAGCCATCGCCACAGGCAGCCGGTGAAATCTGGTCTGCAGCAACGGTGCTGCGGGGGCAGATGCAGCGGGCATCGACCTTCGCCGGGCACTGGCAGATGTGGAGAGCACTACAGGAAAATTTACGGACGAGACCGTTCTGACTTCCATGACCACCATGGAAATCGTGGAGCAGGCGGATTACGATATTCTGGTGGA
>JAQXSU010000086.1 GCA_029219125.1 Bacillota bacterium | reverse complement strand
GCACCCAGGGCACCGTAGGAACAGGTGTGGGAGTCCGCACCGATGATGGCCTGGCCGGCGGTCACGATGCCTCTTTCCGGCAGGATCGCGTGCTCTACGCCGCACTTACCCTGCACCATGTGGTTGGTCAGGCCCTGCTCTCTGGAGAAGTCCTGAATATCTCTTGCGTTCTGGGCGGATTTGATATCCTTATTCGGTGTGTAATGGTCCGGAACCAGAACGACCTTATCCTTATCGAAAACTTTGTCGGCCATCTGGCGGAAAATCGGAAGTGCCATCGGTCCGGTAATGTCGTTGGCCATTACCACATCCAGACTGCACTCGATCAGCTGGCCGGCAGTTACGCTGTCCAGGCCGGCATGTGCCGCCAGAATTTTCTGTGTCATTGTCATACCCATAGTCGGTATATTCCTCCTTGTGATTGTATTCTTGATTGCTTTATTTCACAAAATGTATCTTCTTGTTCATCCGGTTCAGTGCGCTGACCAGGGCGTTGACGGAAGCCAGGATGATATCGGCATGGGTGCCCACACCCCAGTATTTGTTTCCGTCTTTTCCTTCAATGCAGACATAGGCCGCAGCCTTGGAACTGGAGTCGGCACTGATGGCATGCTCGGAATAGGTGACGAACTTGTAGTCGAAGTGGTAGTCGGTCTTCTTCAGGCCGTTGCTGACTGCGTCCAGACGTCCGTTTCCGTCGGCTTCCAGATTGTACTGGTGTCCGTCGATGACCACACGCATCCTCACTGCAACCGTATCTTCCGTCTTGGTGTCGGAGAAGTGGCTGAAGGTTGCGTGGGTGATGTCGATCGGTGTGAAGTCATTGATGTATTCTTTTTCGAATGCTTCGAAAATGCTGGCAGGTGTCAGCTCTTCGTGATGTTTGTCGGAGAGATCCTTCATCATATAGCCCACTTCCGAACGCATGGCCGGCGGAATGATGTAGCCGTAGTTCTGCTCCAGAATGTAGGCGACGCCGCCCTTGCCGGACTGGCTGTTGATCCGGATCACGTCACCGTCATATTCTCTGCCCACATCATGCGGGTCGATCGGAAGGTAAGGAACCGTCCATTTGTCCGGATTCTTTTCTTCCACCCATTTCATGCCCTTGGCGATGGCATCCTGATGGGATCCGGAGAAGGCTGCGAATACCAGCGCGCCGGCATACGGCTGACGCGGCGTTACGGTCATGTCGGTGAAGCCTTCGTATGCTTCCACGATCTTCGGCATCTCTGCAAAATCCAGCTGCGGGTCGATTCCGTGGGAGAACAGGTTCATGGCCAGCGTCACGATATCCACGTTACCTGTACGTTCTCCGTTGCCGAACAGAGTGCCTTCGATTCTGTCCGCACCGGCCAGAATACCCAGCTCTGCATCGGCTACGCCGGTACCCCGGTCGTTATGCGGATGGAGGGAAACGATGACGTTCTCCCGATTGTGCAGGTGAGTGCACATGTATTCAATCTGGTTGGCATAAACATGAGGCATGGACATTTCCACGGTGGCCGGCAGATTGATGATGACCTTTTTCTCTGCCGTCGGCTGCCAGATATCGATAACCTCGTTGCAGATCTCTGCAGCGAAATCCATTTCCGTACCGGTAAAGCTTTCCGGAGAATATTCGAAGCGGAAGTCAGATTCCGGATACTTTTCCGCATATTCTTTTACGAGAACCGCGCCGTCCTTGGCAATCTGAATAATCTCTTCCTTTGATGCACGGAATACCTGCTGGCGCTGGGCGAAGGAAGTAGAGTTATACAGATGTACCACTGCATGCTTGACGCCCTTCAGCGCTTCGAAGGTCTTATCGATGATGTGAGGCCGGGACTGGGTCAGTACCTGTACGGTCACATCATCCGGAATCAGATCCTCGTCGATCAGCTTCCGCAGGAATTCATATTCCGTCTCCGAAGCAGCCGGGAAACCGACTTCGATTTCCTTGAAACCGATGTCTACCAGCAGCTTGAAGAAATCTATCTTTTCCTCCAGGCTCATAGGTACGATCAGGGCTTGATTGCCGTCACGCAGATCTACGCTGCACCAGAGGGGCGCTTTTTCAATGTGGTCTTTTTTCATCCAGGTATATTCCATCTCTTCCGGAGGCGGAAAGTACCCGATCTTGTACTTTTCGAAGTTTTTCATAATCCTTATCTATACCTTTATTCCTTTCTTGCATAATGCGCAGAATTATTATATTATATACTATTAGAATAGAAGAAAAGTCGTCAGATGTCAATACAAAATTTGTGAAATAAAGATATAAAATTGTGTATTTTTTTGTGAACATCAACAAAAGTGTTGACATTTTTCGTATTCCGTTTATAATGATGATATGGATATTAAAGTGGGGAGTTTTCGATGCTCCCGATCATCATGAAATATAGTAAAAAAAGTAGAAAAGGAAGATGTAACTGAAATGAAACTGACAGGATCACAAATTGTGGCAGAAGTTCTGCTGGACCATGGTGTAGATACCGTCTTCGGTTATCCGGGCGGCACCGCGCTGAACATCTTTGATGAACTGTACAAATACAGCGACAGGATCCATCATGTACTGACTGCCCACGAGCAGGGCGCGGCCCATGCTGCAGACGGCTATGCCAGAGCAACGGGAAAGACCGGTGTGGTTTTCGCCACCAGCGGTCCGGGTGCCACCAACCTGGTTACCGGTATCGCAACCGCATTTATGGACAGCATCCCGATGGTGGCCATTACTGCCAACGTACCGGATAATCTGATCGGCCGGGATGCCTTCCAGGAAATCAGCATTACCGGCGTGACCATGCCGATTACCAAGCATAACTTTTTCGTAAACCGGATTGAAGATCTGGAGCACGCCCTGCGGGAGGCATTCCGCATCGCCAACAGCGGAAGAAAAGGTCCGGTTCTGGTGGATATTACCAAGGATGTAACGGCAGATGCCATCGAGTATTCTTCCAAGGCGCCGTACGAGCTGACGAAGAACCCGCAGCCGGACGGACAGACGGTGAAGAAGATTGCGGAAATGATCAACGAGGCACAGCGTCCGGTGATCTACTTCGGCGGCGGTGTGGCCGCATCGGAAGCATCTGCGGAACTGGTGAAGCTGCTGGATAAGGCAGATATTCCTGCTACATATACCCTGATGGCTGCCGGCGTGGTTGGATATGACAATCCGCACAGCCTGGGACTGCTGGGTATGCACGGAACCTATACGGCAAACCGCGCTGTCAGCAAGGCAGACCTGGTCATCGCACTGGGTGCCCGGTTCAGTGACCGTGTGGCGCTGAATCCTGCGGCTTTCGCGAAAAATGCGAAGAGAGTGCAGGTCGACATCGACAAGAGTGAAATCAATAAGAACGTTACCGTAGATGTCAGTGCAGTCTGCGATGTGAAGGACTTCCTCAACATGCTGCTTCCGTCCATCAAGGAAACGAAGCATGAAGCGTGGAATGAAGAAATCCGCAGCTGGAAAGACAAGGAAAAAATCGTAAATTACGAGGGCGAAGGTGCAAGCCTCCTTCATCCGTATGATATCATCACCCATACCTGTGATCTGACCGATAAGGATACCATTTACGTGACCGATGTAGGTCAGCATCAGATCTGGGCGGCCCAGTACGTGAAGCACCAGAAGACCAAGCGGTTCATCACCAGCGGCGGTCTGGGAACCATGGGCTTCGGTTATGGTGCTGCCATCGGTGCACAGCTGGGTAATCCGGACAAGCGTGTTATCCACTTCACCGGAGACGGCTCCTTCCACATGAACCTCAATGAGGCATGTACGGCAGTGAGCAACAACCTGCCGATCATCACCATCATTCTGGACAATCAGGTGCTGGGCATGGTATATCAGTGGCAGACCATCTTCTACGGCAAGCGGTACTCCAATACCACACCGGAAAGAAAGACCGACTTCGTGAAGCTGGCCCAGGCTTTCGGTGCGGAAGGATACCGGGCAACCACACCGGAGGAATTCGATGAAGCCATGAAGAAAGCACTGCAGGCAGAAGGCCCTGTATGGATCGACTGCATGATCTCCAGAGAAGAACGGGTTCTTCCGATGATCCCTGGCGGCAAGACAGTGGAAGATATCATTATTGATTAGGAGGAGAACAGATGTATAAACCATTAAAGAAAGAAATTGTCAGCGTGCTGGTGGTGAACCAGGCAAACGTTCTGACAAGAGTCGTAAGCATGTTCGGCAGACGTGGCTTTAACATTGATTCTCTGACGGTATCTGCTACCAACGATCCGAATCTGTCCAGAATTACCATTGTATTCAGTGCCACCGAGCAGTCCATGCAGCAGATCATCACCCAGACGGAAAAGCTGGAAGTGGTAAAGGATGTATTCCTGCTGAACCGGGAAAACAGCCTGTACCGCGAGCTTCTGCTGATCAAGGTAAACGCGGGAGAGGCCGAAAGAACCGGTATCAAGGAAATCGTGGATATCTACCGCGGCAAGATCGTGGATCTGTCCAGAGGCAGCATGATCATCGAACTGACCGGTACGCCGGAGAAGCTGGACGGCTTCCTGGATGTGATGGAAGTTTACGATATCACTGAAGTCTGCAGAACGGGCATCACGGGAATCGAAACCAACAGATAACCGTAAAACCAAAGACGTTCATAAAAGCCGGGAGTGCAAATTTTGCGAAGAAGAACAGGGCAAGGAATGCGCTCCAGACATGAAAATAAATAATTTTTCAACAAACAAAAAAAGGAGAATAGTAAAAAAATGATTAAGAAGTATTACGATCAGGATTGCAATTTAGGTGTTTTAGACGGTAAGACAGTAGCCATCATCGGTTTCGGTTCCCAGGGACATGCACATGCCATGAACCTGAACGAAAGCGGTGTAAACGTAGTAGTTGGTCTGAGACCAGGTTCCGCTCATGAAAAGAAGGCGCTGGATGCCGGTCTGAAGGTTATGGGTATCGAAGAAGCTGCAGAAGCAGGCGATATCGTAATGATCCTGACACCGGACGAACTGCAGGCCAAGATCTACAAAGAACAGATCGAAAAGCACATGAAACCGGGCAATGTTCTGGCATTCGCACACGGCTTCAATATCCACTTCAATCAGATCATTCCTTCCAAGGATCTGGACGTTATCATGATCGCTCCGAAGGGCCCTGGCCACACGGTAAGATCCCAGTATGTGGAAGGTAAGGGTGTTCCTTCTCTGATCGCTGTTTATCAGGATGCTTCCGGCAAGGCAAAGGAATACGCACTGGCATATGCAAGCGGCATCGGTGCTGGCAGAGCAGGTATTCTGGAAACTACCTTCAAGGAAGAAACCGAAACCGACCTGTTTGGTGAACAGGCAGTTCTGTGCGGCGGCGTAACCGAGCTGATGAAGGCTGGTTTCGATACGCTGGTGGAAGCTGGTTATGAACCGGAAATGGCTTACTTTGAATGTATCCATGAAATGAAGCTGATCGTTGACCTGATCAACGAAGGCGGTTTCGACAAGATGCGTTACTCTATCTCCAACACTGCAGAATACGGCGACTACAGAACCGGCAGAAGACTGATCACCGAAGAGACCAGAAAGGAAATGAAGCAGGTTCTGAGAGAAATCCAGGATGGCACTTTCGCAAGCGAATTCATCCAGGAATTCAACGCAGGCGGCAAGGCCAAGTTCCTGGCTACCAGAAAGATGGAAGCTTCCCACCTGCTGTGCAAGGTTGGTGCTGAGCTGAGAGCCATGATGAGCTGGCTGAAGAAATAGTATCTTCTGCGGCGATTCGTGACTCGCGACTTGCGCGCAGTTCGACACGATTCGACAAAATCCGACAAAAGCATATTTACGCGTCTGCCAGGCTGGTTTTTCCGGCCCGGCTTTCGCTTTTTATGACCTAGCCCGGAATCCGGAATATAGAAAGGAAAGAACATGTCAAGAAGAAGTGACAACGTAACGAAAGGCCCTGAAAAGGCGCCGATGAGAAGCTTATTTTATGCCATGGGCTACACGAAGGAAGAACTGGAGCGCCCGCTGATCGGCGTGGTTTCCGCCCACAGTGAAATCGTGCCTGGCCACATGCATCTGGATAAAATCACCGAAGCCGTCAAGGCCGGTGTGAGAATGGCAGGGGGAACGCCGATCATGGTTCCTGCCATCGGTGTGTGCGACGGTATCGCCATGGGACACATCGGAATGAAATACAGCCTGGCAAGCCGGGAACTGATCGCCGACAGCGTGGAGACCATGGCCCAGGCCCATCAGTTTGATGGTCTGGTGCTGGTACCGAACTGCGATAAGATCGTACCGGGCATGGTTATGGCTGCGGTTCGTCTGAACATTCCTGCAGTGGTTGTATCCGGCGGCCCGATGATGAGCGGTCTGGTGGGCGGCGTGGAAACGTCTCTGTCCAAAATGTTTGAGGCCGTAGGAGCCCACAAAGCCGGTATTATCGATGATGCAGGTCTGGAGGAATATGAACTGCACACCTGTCCCGGCTGCGGTTCCTGCTCCGGTATGTACACGGCAAACAGCATGAACTGCCTCTGCGAGGCCATCGGCATCGGTCTGCCTGGAAACGGCACCATTCCTGCAGTGGAAAGCGGCAGAATCCAGCTGGCCAAACATGCCGGCATGGCCATCATGAACCTGGTGGAAAAGGACATCAAGGCCCGTGACATCATCAACGAAAAATCCATCCGCAACGCCCTGGCCTGCGACATGGCTCTGGGCTGCTCTTCCAACAGCGTACTCCATCTGCTGGCCATCGCCAATGAAGCAGGTATTCCGCTGGATATGAATATTTTCAATGAAATGAGCGCTAAGACGCCGAACCTGTGCCATCTGGCACCGGCCGGCGAGACCCACATGCATGACCTGAATCGTGCAGGCGGCGTGGGTGCTGTTATGGCAGAACTGAACAAAATCGGCCTGATCGATACTTCCCTGATCACAGCCAACGGCAAGACGGTAGGCGAGAACATCGAAGGCAAATACATCAAGGACAACAATTCCATCAAGAGTGTGGATGCACCTTACAGCCAGACCGGCGGCATCGCCATTCTGTGGGGCAACATCGCTCAGGAAGGCTGTGTGGTCAAGAGAAGTGCGGTAGCTGCGGAAATGCTGCAGCATACCGGTCCTGCCCGTGTCTTTGACTGTGAGGAAGATGCCATCGCTGCCATCTACGACGGCAAGATCGTGGACGGCGATGTGGTCGTGATTCGTTATGAAGGACCAGTGGGCGGTCCGGGCATGCGCGAAATGCTGAATCCGACCAGTGCACTGGCCGGCATGAAGCTGGATAAGACCGTAGCCCTGATCACAGACGGACGGTTCTCCGGCGCTTCCCGCGGTGCATCCATCGGCCATGTTTGTCCGGAAGCAGCCAGCGGCGGAAACATCGGCCTGATTCAGGAAGGCGATCAGATTGAGATCGACATCCCTGCTTCCAGGATCAACGTGCTGGTCAGCGACGAAGAACTGGCAGCACGGCGTGCCGCTTACGTTCCGCGTGAGCCGAACGTGAAGTCCGGCTGGCTTTACAGATATGCCAAGCTGGTCGGCCCGAGCTGCAGGGGCGCAGTGATGAAGGAAGACTAAGAAGGCCGAACTTCGAAGGCTGACAACGAAGGCAGACCTTTGCATTTCAGAGTCTGGGAGAGCAGATGATTCTCTCAGACTCTTTTTTCGCATTGATGCAGGGCGGCGGATGATATTATCAGAAATCAGAAAGTGGAACGCGAAAAATGACGCAAATCGTGCTTTTTCTGCGCTTCTTGCGTCAGGTAAGTGAAGCGGTCTGGGAGCGATTTGCAATTGACACTTTGCGGTAAGTACGATATGATGAATAAGGCAGAATTTTGCGAAAAGTGCGATGTTCGCATGGAGGCAAAAGAAAGAAGGCAGAAACAGTATGACAGAAACAGAGAAGACCGGCGGGCAGACTCCGCTGGAACGAATCAGAGATATTTTTCAAAATGACCGGTTTGCCACCGAGGCGGCAGGTATCATCATAGAAGACGCGAGACCGGGCTATTCCCGGTGTGTCATGGAGATCAAAGCCCATCATCTCAATGCCAGAGGCGCAGTCATGGGCGGCGCGATCTTCACGCTGGCGGATTTTGCGGGGGCAGTGGCGGTGAACTGCGGGAAGGAGCAGCCGAATACGGTGGCACTCCATGCGGATATCACATTCCTGAGCCCGGCGAAAGGAAAGCAGCTCATTGCAGAGGCAAGCAGCATAAAGGACGGCAGAACGGCCAGCCTTTATGATATCGATATCCGGGACGAGCTGGGAACGAAAGTGGCCCGGGCGTCTATCAACGGGTTCGCCGTGGGACTGAAGAAATAGAAGTCAGAGAATAACAACGGAAAGACAGGGGAGGAGACAAGCAGAAATGGAAATGCTCACATTGAAAGCATTTGAAGAAGCAGCGGAGATCGTGCAGAAGGTCACATCTCCCACCAATCTGGTATACAGCAAATTTCTCAGCGAGCAGACCGGCAGAGGAAACAAGGTCTATCTGAAGCCGGAGAACATGCAGCTGACCGGTGCCTATAAGCTGCGGGGCGCCTATTATAAGATCAGCACCCTGACGGAAGAGGAGCGGGAAAAGGGACTGATCACCGCATCCGCAGGGAACCATGCCCAGGGCGTGGCATATGCAGCGCAGGCCTACGGCTGCAAGGCGGTCATCGTCATGCCGACCACCACACCGCTGATGAAGGTGAACCGGACCAAGAGCTACGGTGCCGAAGTGGTGCTGTACGGAGACGTATATGACGAGGCAGCTGCCCATGCAGCCAAGCTGGCAGAGGAAAACGGATATACCTTTATCCATCCGTTCGATGATCCGGCGGTAGCCACAGGACAGGGAACCATCGCCATGGAAATTTTCAAGGAACTGCCGCTGGTGGACTACATCCTGGTACCGGTAGGCGGCGGCGGTCTGGCCACCGGTGTTTCCACCCTGGCCAAGCTGCTGAATCCGAAGATCAAGGTCATTGGCGTGGAGCCGGCAGGGGCAAACTGTCTTCAGACCTCCCTGAAGGAGGGCAAGGTGGTGAGCCTGGACCATGTGAACACCATTGCAGACGGCACAGCGGTGAAACGGCCGGGTGAGAAGATTTTTCCATACCTGCAGGCGGGTCTGGATGATGTGATCACCGTGGAGGACGACGAGCTGGTGGTTGCCTTCCTGGATATGGTGGAAAACCACAAGATGGTGGTGGAAAACTCCGGACTGCTGACGGTGGCCGCACTGAAGCACCTGGATGTCAGCGAGAAAAAGATCGTTTCCGTACTGAGCGGCGGCAACATGGATATCATCACCATGTCCTCCGTGGTACAGATGGGTCTGATCATGCGCGACCGGATCTTCACCGTGTCCGTGCTGCTTCCGGATAAGCCGGGCGAACTGGTGCGGGTGGCCAGTGTCATCGCAGCACAGCAGGGCAACGTGATCAAGCTGGAGCATAACCAGTTTGTCAGCACTAACCGGACGGCGGCGGTGGAACTGAAGATCACCATCGAGGCCTTCGGCACGGATCATAAGGAAAAGATCGTAAACGCACTGAAGCAGGAGGGCTACAAGCCAAAGCTGATCAGCGTTCTGATTTAGATGATAAGATAATTAGATAATTAGATGATAAGATGATAAGATAATCCGGGGGTGTATTGGATCATCTGCATTATAAAAAAGGAGTTTATGTTATGAGTGAAAACAAACAAGTAAGTAAAGGCAGAGCCGTGGCGCTTCTGCCGATCGGCCTGTTTCTGGTGCTGTTCATCGGAAGCGGCATCATCACGGAGGATTTTTATGCCATGCCGACCATCGTGGCGTTTCTGATCGCGCTGGCGGTGGCCTTTTTTCAAAATCCATCCTTAAAATTTCACGACAAGCTGAAGGTCTGCGCCAAGGGCATCGGGGATGAAAACGTGGTGACCATGTGCCTGATCTTCCTGGCAGCCGGCGCGTTCAGCGGTGCGGTCACTGCGGCAGGCGGTGCGGACAGCACGGTATACCTGGGTCTTTCCCTGATCCCGAGCCAGTTTGCAGTAGTTGGTCTGTTCCTCATCGGCTGCTTCATCTCCATTTCCATGGGTACTTCCGTGGGAACCATTGTGGCACTGGGACCGATTGCAGTGGGTATCAGCGAAGCGACGGATTTCGCCATGCCGCTCTGTCTGGCAGCCGTGGTTTCCGGCGCCATGTTCGGAGACAACCTGTCCATGATTTCCGATACCACCATTGCGGCGGTCCGGACACAGGGCTGTGAGATGAGCGATAAGTTCAAGATGAACTTCAAGATCGTACTGCCTGCAGCCATCGTGACGGCGATTATCTACTTCGTCATGACCATGAACGGTTCATCCAATGTGGAACTGGGAGAATACAACATCTGGCAGGTACTGCCGTATCTGCTGGTACTGGTGGGAGCCATTGCAGGCATCAACGTGTTCGTGGTACTGATCGCAGGAACCATTGCTTCCGTCATCGCAGGACTGGCAACCGGCACCATGACGCCGGATACCGTATTCAGCAGCATCGGAAGCGGTGTGACATCCATGTACGACATCACCGTGATCTCCATCACGGTAGCAGCCATCGGCGCACTGGTGAAGGAGTACGGCGGCATCGATTTCGTGCTGAATTTCATTCATAAGAGCACGAGGAATAAGAAGGGCGCACAGCTCTCCATCGCTGCACTGGTTGCCGGCGTGGATCTGGCCACAGCTAACAATACCATCGCCATCGTCATGAGCGGACAGATCGCCCGGGAAATCAGCCAGGAATATGGCATCGATCCGAGAAGAACCGCATCCATCCTGGACATTTTCGGCTCTGTGGTACAGGGCCTGATTCCGTACGGCGCACAGCTTCTGTACGCTGCAGCGGCAGCGGGAATTACAACCTACGAGATTATTCCGTACCTGTTCTACCCGATGCTGATGGCAGTCTGCGCGGTTGTTTTTATCTTCGTGATTCCGCAGAAGGAACCGAAGGAACGGCAGTAATACTTGACTTCACTGGGAATTGTTTTTTAGCCTGTGCAGCTTTGCACAGGCTTTTACTTTTTTTAAAACAGCATGCCGAATGCCATGGAATAGGACATGAGCAGTCCGAAGACAACGCCCTGTGTTTTGGTCTGAATCATGATTGTAATACCTCCTGAAAAAAAGAAAGCGCATCCTGCCCGGAGGGGCATGATACGCTTTGCTCGAAATACATTTTGAAATACATTTTATTCTACGTTTTCTGCGCTACACGACTCTTCTTTTTTACCACATTTTTTCCGAAAAAGTCAAGTGAAAATTTGAAAAAATCCTGTATGGCTTTCTGGTTTGACTTTTGGTTTGACTTCGAGTTAGCATTGACTAATGCAACAATAACAGGCTGATTTTCCGCCAAAAACACGTAATTTTGAAAAAATGCGGAATATTGTTGCATTAGATAAGACTAACCACTGCCATAAGGCTATGCCGGGCGCACAGCGAAAAACCGCCGGAGCAATCTGCCCGGCGGTTTGGTGAAACGAGAATGAAACAATAGATCTATTCGATGGACTTCAGCGATTCGGTCATGCTGATGTGGCTCAGTTTCCGCTGCATCACCAGGTTCACCAGGAAGGCGAAGACGAAAGTGACCAGGATGCCGATCAGGTAGCTGACCGGTTCCACATGGATGTCGAAGCTGAGCATGTCGATTTTCACCTGCGACATGACATAAGCATGGAGCAGGCGGCCCAGCGGAATGCCCACCAGGGCAGCGATGGCTGTCAGCAGTATGTTTTCACGGAACACGTACTGGGCAGTTTCGCTGGAATAGAAGCCCAGAACCTTGATGGTGGCGATTTCCCGAATCCGCTCTGTAATGTTGATATTGGTCAGGTTGTAGAGGACGATGAAGGCCAGGGCGCCGGCGCTGGCAACCACCAGAGCCACGATGTAGTTCAGACTCTGCATCATATTATCAATCCGGTAGCGGAAATCGCTGGTGATGCTCACTGCGGAAACATTGCGGGCATCCAGGAGCACCGTGCTGTCTTCGTGAGGATCCTCGATCTGGCCATCTTCATTTTCCACACCCAGGACGAAGGCGGAATTGATCTCCATCGGCCCCCGGTTTTCTTCATAGGTTTCTCTTCCGATGTACAGATAGTTGTAAACATAGTTGTCGCAAAGTGCTGTGATCTCCACCGTCATTTCATTCATATCACTGTCATAGACGGTCAGGCTGTCACCGGCAGAAAGTCCCAGATTCTCGGCCAGATTGCTGTTGATAACTCCCTGACCGGCTGACGGATAGGCAATCGGCCCGTCGTCGTTATACAGGGAAATGAAGCCGGAAATATCGTCTGACTCATCGCAAACAACCAGGTTGATGGATTTTGTCAGGCCATTGGCCCGGGCATCCACCGAACTGGTATAGAGGAAGAGAGCGTCTGAGACCACAGAATCCGTTTCCTCCAGGAACCGCTGCTGTGCGGCCTGGTCCATATCCTTCTGGAAGGAGACCGTATAGTCCACGTGGTAGATGTTATCGTACTGGGCGGAAACCACGTTGGCGATGGAGTCCCGGATGCCCAGACCTGTGACGAGCAGGGCGGTGCAGCCGCTGATGCCGATGACCATCATGATGAACCGGCGGCGGTAGCGGAAGGTGTTCCGGATGGAAACCTTCACCAGGAACTTGAGACGATTCCAGATAAACGGCACCCGCTCCAGCAAAATCCGCTTGCCCGCCTGCGGGGCTTTCGGCCGGATCAGCTGGGCCGGCACTTCTTTCAGCTCCGCATTGCAGGAGAGCATCGTGGTTCCCACACAGCACAGCAGAGCCACCAGCAGGGAGCCCAGACCCAGCGGCCAGCTGTACAGGAAGATGATATCCGCAAAACCGTACATGATGCCGTAAACGGTCCAGATGACCCATGGGAACAGGTGCACCCCGATAAAGTATCCGATGACGGCACCCAGGACAGCGGCACTGCCGGAATAGATCACATACTTCCGGAGAATCTGACCGCGGTTATAGCCCAGGGCCTTCAGCACGCCGATCTGGGTTCGCTGCTCGTCGATCATCCGGGTCATGGTGGTCATGCAGACCAGTGCGGCCACCAGGAAGAAGAATACCGGGAAGACCCGGGCGATGCCGTCCACGATCTTGGAGTCATTCTCAAAACATGCATACCCGATGTTGGTATCACGTCCGAGAACGTAGGTGGTCGGGTATTCGATGTCGTCAATTTCTTTTTCTGCGTCGCGGAGCTGGCGGCGGGCGTCGGCAATTTTTTCTTCGCCTTCGGCCAGCTTCTTTTCCGCATCTGCGATTTCTTTTCTGCCGTCAGCCAGCTCGGCTTCGCCGTCTTTCAGCTTCTTTTCACCGTCGGCAACTTCTGCTTCGCCGTCAGCGACTTTCTTTTCGCCTTCGGCCAGCTGGGCTTCACCGGTTTCCAGTTCGATACGGGCATCCTCCAGCTCCTGCCATGCGGCGGCAAACTGCTGATCGGCCTGAAGCTTTGAAGCTTCATACTGCTGCTGACTCATGTAGCCGGCAGCCAGGGAACCGTCCAGCTGGGCGTAGGTGCTTTCTTTTTCTTCGTTATAGGCGGCCAGGCCGTCTTCGTATTCTTTCCTGCCGTCCTCCAGCTTCTTCCGGTTTTCGTCCAGTTCTTTTCTGGCATCCGCCAGATCTGCCCTGGCGTCGGAAAGCTTCTTCCGGTTGTCGTCGATCTCCTTCTGGCCGTCTGCCAGGTCGGCTTTGGCTTTTGCCAGGTCCGCCTTATGGCCGTCCAGTTCCGCCTGGGCGTCGTCCACTTCTGCCTGGGCATCGGAAAGCTTATCTCTGGCTTCATCGATGATGGCGTCATACCGGCGCTGTCCCACCGTTTCCATGGCGTCCTCCAGCCGGTTTTCCATGAGATCCGCATTTTCGTCGTACTCTGCGGTGAAAATCGGGAAATTATCCTCGAAGTCCACATAGATTTCCGTGTAGATCTCGCTATCCCAGCCTTCCTTCGGAATGTACAGGAAGCAGGATACCGAGCCGCTTCCCAGAGAGGTGGAACCTCGCTCGAAGTTCAGATAGGCCGGGGAATTGGCCAAGCCTACGAGGGTATAAGAATCATACGCCAACAGATCCAGCGTATCTTCGTAGTTGGTGGAAGGGAAGGAGATGGTTTTTCCAAGATCTTCTTCCGTAAAATACCGTGCATCGCCCACTGCCTCCTGCGCTGTTTCCGGCATGCGGCCCGCTGTCAGGGAAAGCTGGTTCACCTTTTCTGTCAGCGTATGGAGCTTGACCACTCGCTGGCCGTCTTCTTCACTGCCGCTGACGGAAAACAGGACG
>JAQXSU010000085.1 GCA_029219125.1 Bacillota bacterium | reverse complement strand
AACATACAGCTCTCCCGGATAGGTGTTCTGCGTTACATAAAGATATACGGCATTTTCCGTTTCAACATACGCTGTTGAAAGCAATGCGGAAGCCTGCACCGTTCCATACCCGATGGTCGGATAAACAGCCTTGCATACCTCCTCCAGCTCGCCCTGCCCATTGATCTGCGCTGCAATCAACAGATGGTTCTTTTTATTTCCCGGCGTCGTGTTGTCGCAGGCACTGAAATAAATCAGTCCATCGTAGATGACAGGGCTTCCGGTGGCGTAGGTATATCCCTGGTTCAATGTCTTCAGGTCTGTCAGGTTTCCGTCCTGCTCTACTGTCAGACAGCAAAGCGTTCCATCCTTCGTCGTGAAGAATACTTTTCCGCTGTCATAAACGATAGAAGATCTCTGGTCTCCCAATCCGGTCAGAACAACCTTCGATACCAGTGCGCCGGTTTTCTTGTCTCTGCAGTAAATTGCAGGGGCTTCCGCACCCTTATCGGTTCCGTATATCACATAATCGCCTGCTGTTACCGGCGTAGACCAGTAGGACCCCTTTTCGTGGGTTTCATCCTTTATCATCCACGTTGCAGTCTTTACTTCTTTTTCATTCTTCGGATCCTCATCCGCTGCATTGATGCAGAAAAATGCTGCCGGTGCTTTTTCCCCGGTGGAACCGTAAATATATCCGGAATCGTAAATCAGCGATGTGGTGCACTGGGTTCCGAGAGATTCGCTGATCCATACCGATTTCAGCGTTTTGGCATCGAAGGCCTGCACCTTTCCGTTCGAAAGAGGCACATAAACGAATCCGCCGCCGTATACCAGTGAAACGCAGCCCAGTGCACCGACACCATCATCCATGGCAGCGGTCTGCACGATCTTTCCGGTTTCCGTGTCAATTTTTACAAGTTCGTTTCCTCTGTTTGTAATGAGTCCGGAACCAACGATGACATATCCTCCCGGATTATGAATCTGCCACCCTGAACCGGTTTGAAGCGTTTCTTCTGTAACCCATTTCAGGCTTACCTCGTCTGCATTTCTGGCAGTCCGGGCAGAAGTAATACCGTTATTTGCATCACTGTTTCTGAAGTTTTTCCAGTCAGCTTTCAGGGTGCTCTGCGGCGCATCTGATTTTTTCAGATCGATCGTCAGATCTTCTCCACCCTTAAAGGTACCGCCTTCCGAGAAAAATCCGTATTTACCGGCACGGTATGTATATGGTTCATTTTCCATCAGATCGCTGAGCCGGTATACATCCGATCCGGCTTCAGAAGTCTTCAGCGCATCTGTCTCAAGCAGATTCCCCGACGGGTCATAAACATTGAGGATTGTCCCTTCCGGTACCTTCAGAACGGATTCCGCACTGGCGACACCCTCTATACGGATCGTATACGCCGTACCCTCTGTCGTATTATCGCTGCTTACCGCCTTGATGACAAAAGTATTTTCCCCGGAAGAAATCGAATATTGTTCTCCGGATTCCACCGCAGCGAAGCCGCCGCCATTCCGGCTGACAGACAGCACGGTATTTTTCTCGTCATTGAATGTGGTACCGAAACTGATCTTCTGGCCTTCCACAACCTTGGCAGAGTATTCTGTCACACTGGCAGAGAAGCTCTGATTCAGCTGAACATTCTTTCCGTCGCTGTCTGCGATGGAAAGAGATTTGATTGCAGGAGTTCTCTTTACATTCAGCGTATAGGATGCCGATGGATTCTCCAGATCAAAGGCATCATAGAAATGGAAAGTGATTGTGGTGCTTCCTGCCTTGATATTGGATAGAGATGTGGCCTTCTGGTTTTTCAGGCTTACAGTTTTTTCTGTGCCGTTCACATCGTTATATACTGCTTTCCCGGTCATAGAGGACGAAAAATCCCAGGTTACAGACAGGGAAGAAGTTCCGGCCGCCAGAGGGCTGGTCAGTTCATAGGAATGTTCATCCTTGTCAAATTCCGGAGTGATGCTGTTATTATTCACTCTGAAGGAAGTTGCCTTACCGCGTACCTTCACCGTAAGATATGGGCATAAAATGCTGAACCCTGTTTTTTCGTAGCCCTGGGCGGTCAGGCAGTAGGTTCCCTCTTTTTCAAAGGATACGGAAAAGCTTCCGTCTTCTTCCGCATTGAACAGGTCAATTGTCTTTTCACTGTTTCCATCCTGGACCACAAGAAGTCCTTCCTCCGATTGTGTCAGAGCGTACGGTGTGTAGTCGCTGTATCCGCTCATATACATGAACCCGTAGAGTTTCAGGTTCAGAGCCTCTCCCTGGTCAATGGTGATCTCATCGACTGCGTTTCCGTTCATGTCTGTAAACCAGGTCAGGAAATCCCCCCAATACGGGTCCTCATAATAGAAGAACTCCACAACGTCTCCATCCTTTACCGGTGCCGTGTTTGTCATATATCCATTGCCTGCACTGTCTTTCGGATATCCATGATTGATGGCAAAGCCGGAATATTTGGAAGTATTATCGTTTCCGAACATCTCAACAGGGTTTCCGTAATTAACCGTCAGAAGTGCATTCCCGTTGGTGTTCTGGCCTTCTTCATCCTTTGCACTTAAAAAATCGTCTCCATATTTGTCAATATGTGCCGCAACAAGCACATCCAGAGCAGTGATCTGATCCGAATCTTCCGCTGTGCCATTATCGAAACCATATTCCTCTGCAATTCCTGCACGGACTTCCAGACTGTCGTTTACATACCTGAACTCTGTGCCGTCCTGCACTCTGACTCTGACCGTAACCGAATCGGCTGTCTCTGCATCCGAT
>JAQXSU010000084.1 GCA_029219125.1 Bacillota bacterium | reverse complement strand
ATACATTGCCCTGATCCCGGATGACGGAACCGATGATGTTTACATCTACGGCTACCAGGAAGTCGGCGAAGATGAATTTGAGCTGGTTGACATCGAAGATGATGCAGAGTTCGAAGCAGTTGTCGCTGAGTTCGACAAGATCATGATGGAAGAAGAGTAGAGAATCTACAGATAATCTCTGAAATCAGGATCCCGGGAGAGCATTCTTTCCCGGGATTTATTTTGACCTGATCCGGTTTTCGAAGAAAACCAATCGACGGCAGGTCAATGTTATTGCAAGGGTAAACCGTGGCAAGCGGAAGATGGGAGGGGCCGCAGCCGCAAGAGGAGGAGAAAGTATATGAAAACATACGACATCATCATTGCGGGTGCAGGTGCAGGCGGCGTGTTCATGGCATATGAACTGACGAAAGCCGGCTGCGGTGCTGAGATTCTCATGGTGGATAAAGGTGCGCCGCTGGAGAAGCGTCTCTGTCCCATCAAGAAGGGTGTAACTCCCACCTGCATCAAATGCAGGCCGTGCCATATCATGAACGGCTACGGCGGAGCCGGGACCCTGTCTGACGGCAAGTATAACATCACCACTCAGTTCGGCGGCGATCTCCATAAGTATGTAGGTGTGGAAACAGCTATGGAGCTGATGGAATATGTGGATGATGTGCTTTGCGGATTCGGCGGCAGCGAGGCGAAGCTTTACAGCACCAATAAGGAACTGAAAACCCAGGCACTCCATTATGACCTGCATCTGCTGGAGGCCAAGGTGCGCCATCTGGGAACGGACAGGAACGTGGAGATTCTGGGCCGCATTTATGACTATATCAGGAATACGGTGGAATGCCGGTTCCACACCACCCTGGAAACTGTGGAACAGCAGGAAGATGGTACCTTCCTTGTGACCACCGACCGGGGAGAGCAGTTTGCCTGCCGGGATCTGGTGCTGGCCACCGGCCGGTCCGGATCGAAATGGATGGGCAGCGTCTGCGATCACCTGGGCATAAAGCAGAAAAAGAACCGGGTGGACATCGGCGTCCGTGTGGAACTGCCTGCGGAGATCTTCGCCCATATTACCGATCAGGTCTACGAGAGCAAGTTCGTCTATCAGACAGAAAAATACAACGACCTGGTACGGACTTTCTGTATGAATCCGTACGGGGAAGTGGTGGCTGAAAACACCAACGGCATTGTCACTGTCAACGGCCACAGCTATGCGGATCCGGCGCTGCGGACGGAGAACACCAACTTTGCACTGCTGGTATCCAACACCTTCACCGAGCCTTTTGAAGACAGCAACGAGTATGGCGAATCCATCGCCCGCCTGTCCAACATGCTGGGCGGCGGCGTGCTGCTGCAGCGGTTCGGCGATCTGGTAAAAGGCCGTCGTTCCAGCGAGCGGCGCATGGAGAAATGCTTTACCCGGCCGACCCTGAAAGCCACAGCCGGCGACCTTTCTCTGGTTATCCCGAAGCGGCAGCTGGATGACATCATCGAGATGATTTATGCGCTGGATAAAATCGCGCCGGGTACGGCCAATGAAGACACGCTGCTTTATGGTGTGGAAGTCAAGTTCTACAACATGAAGGTGGAAGTGGATCAGAATATGGAGACGGCAGTGAAGGGCCTGTATGCCATCGGAGATGGCTCCGGCGTGACCCACTCCCTGTCCCAGGCCTCGGCCAGCGGTGTGCTGGTGGCGCGGATTCTGGCAGAGAAGTACGGGGCGAAATAACTGTGCCTGACAGAAGAAAAAGTGAATACTGTCTGAAAACTTCACGCTCATTGTAACCGGTGGGCGTGTTTTTTTCTGGCATTAAACCGTCGAATGGAGGTGAAAAAAGTCGAACAGGAGATCTTTTTGACGAGGCGTGTCGGACTGCGGCAGGTCAGGTCGAAGTTTGTAAAAGGATTCCTCTTGAACCTGAAGAATATAATGGTAGAATTTTGTCATAGAAAACGTTTTCTTCCATTTAACACAGCAATTTACCATAAGTATATAAAGGAAAAGAGGAAAATCAGATGAAACAAATAAAACATAAGAAGAGAAATCCAAAGAAATATACGATTTGTAATCCAGTCATTTTTTCGATTGTAATGCGGAATCCGGAGCTTTGCCGGGGCCTGCTTGAACGGATTTTTCCGGATCGGAAGGTGAAGGAAGTTCAGCTGAAGTGTGAGATAGCTGACGCAGCGGAGAACGAAGCGGAGCAGAATCCCGGGCAGGATGCAGGAATATCGGATGGAAAGGTGGATACGGAGCGAACTGTGGCAGTTGCGGCAGATGCAAAATCAGTTCGCCTGGATGTGCTGTTTGAAAATGACGAGGAATGGTATGACATAGAGCTGCAGGTGACCTATCAGGAATATCTGCCGCAGCGAAGCAGATATTACCAGAGCGTTATGACCGTGTACAGCATGGAACGGGGCGAGGAATATAGTAATCTGAAGCCGGGGTACGTGATTTTTATCTGCTTATTTGATCCTTTTGGAATAAACATGCCCTTATATTCGTTCCAGATGTGTGACAGAAAAAATAACTTGATTCTTGGGGATGGACAGTTTACAATATTCTTGAATGCAAATTGCACAGAAAATGTGCCGAAGGAACTGGTAAGCTTCTTCAGCTATCTGCAGACAGGTGAAGCGCCGGAAGGCGATGTATTTCTGAAACAGATGGATCGTGCAGTGGAAGAAGCTGCAAACAGAGAGGGGGTTCGGGAAAGAGTGACCTTATACGATGAGATGCTGCGCATCCAGACGAGTCTGGATCGGGTGAAAACAGAAAAAGACCAGATAGAAGCCGAGAAAAAGAAGATTGAGGAAGAGATAAAGCGTGCCGAAGAAGAGATAAAGCAAGTCGAAATCGAAAAGAAACGCGTCGAGGCGGAGAAGCAGCGTGCAGAAGAAGAAAAGGCTCGCATTGAAGCCGCGAAGCAGCAGGCAGAAGCGGAGAAACAGCGTGCAGAAGAAAAGGCAGAAAAAGCACTGCGCAGAAACCGGCTGACCAGTGAACTGGTAAAAAGGGGACGGTTTGACGAGCTGGCAAAGGCAGAAATGGACGAAACCTTCCGGGATAAACTGATGGAAGAACTTCATATTTAGAAACCATTCTTCAGAAAACAGTAAACCATTGTTTTGAAGCGAAAGAGTACATTCGGAATCCGAGCAGATTCTCATGTGCTCTTTTTTCATTGCGCTTTTCATTGACGCAGCGGGACGGCTGGAATATAATTCTAAGTAGGAACAGAAAGGAAGGGATTTGGATGCGAGTCTTTGATCTGACACAGACCATTACAGAAAATATGCCGGTTTATCCGGGCACGGAGGGACCGAAGCTGCAGCCGGCAAGCACCTGCGAGAAAGACGGGTTCAGGGAGACGCTGCTGACTATGTATTCCCACACAGGAACCCATATGGACGCCCCGGCCCACATTTTCGCCGGGCGGCCCACGTTGGACGCCATGGATGCCGGATGTTTCGTGGGAAAAGGACTGATTCTCGACTGCCGGGAATTTAGGGAAGGGCAGGAGATTCCACTGGACAAAATCCATGCAGCTGACGTTCTGGCAGAGGAGGCGGACTTTCTTCTTTTTCTTACCGGCTGGAGCCGGCGGTGGGGGAGTGAGGCCTATTTCGGGACATATCCGGTTCTGTCACGGGAAGCCTGTCAGTTTCTGATTGATACGGGGAAGAAGGGTGTGGGGCTGGATGTGATCGGACTGGACCCCATCACAGATACAGGACTGACTCGGCATCATCAGGTCCTGGCCCATGATATGGTCATTGTGGAAAATCTGACTAATCTGGAGGAAGCATATGAAGCCAGCCGGGGCGGACTGTTTACCCTGGCCGTGCTGCCGATGAAATATGAGAATGCCGACGGCGCACCGGTTCGTGCCGTGGCCATTATGGAGGAACAGAAAAGATGAAACTGATTTTACACAGCCTGCAGGACATGGAATATGAAGAGGATGGAAATGGCCTTTCCATGGAGGAAATGGCGGAATGGTTCGCCGGGAAATGGGGTGTTCCGCTGGAGGCATATATCGAAAGCATGACAGACTGCCTGAAGCGGGAAGGTGCAGTGCCCCAGTGGTATGTGATTACGGACGAAGAGGCAGCGGACCCAAAACAGATCTTGGCCGGCGCCGGTGTCATTGCCAATGATTTTCACAAACGTCCGGATCTGACGCCGAATCTCTGCGCGCTGTATGTGGAAGAGCCGTACCGCCGCAGGGAGATCGCCAGAACGCTGCTGGATTTTATCTGCGATGATCTTTCCGCCATGGGTGTGGACAGGGCGTATCTGATTACCGGACATACGGAGTTCTATGAAAAGTGCGGCTGGGAGTTCTACGGCATGATTGAGGAGGATGACGGAAATATGATCCGCATGTATACCAGAAAGACTGAGGAACTTGCTCCGATTTCACGGTGAATTCCGCCGAAAACATTTACAAACGGCCGGAAATATGGTAAATTAGAATGATAAGATTGCATTGCAGTCTGGTTTTTGTGTGGAGAAAACAGTATGAAAACAATAGCTATATATATCATGAGATTCGGTCTGAATTTTATCTACTTTTTCCTGAAACTGCTGCCGGTGAAACAGAACAAAGTGGTGTTTCTGTCACGTCAGTCCGATTCCCTGACCCTGGATTTTGCCATGGTACAGGAGGAGATGAAAAGACAGCAGCCTTATGTACAGATCGTGACCCTGTGCAACCGGCTGGAAGGGGAAAAGAGCGGAGGCCTGCTGCATTTCGCAGTGACCACCTTAAAGAGTATGTATCACATGGCCACGTCCAGTGCCTGCGTTCTGGATGCATACTGGCCTGCTGTTTCGCTGCTGCATCATAAGAAGAGCCTGACGGTGATTCAGATGTGGCATGCACTGGGAAAGATCAAGCAGTCCGGCTATCAGACCCTGGGACGGGAATCGGGCCGCAGCGCCCAGATGGCTCATCTCATGAAGATGCATGAAAATTATGATTACATCATTGCCGGCGGCAAGGCATGGAACCCTTATTACTGCCAGTCCTTCCATACCACAGAGGACAAGCTGGTCAACTGCGGCCTGCCGCGGATCGATCATCTGCTGCAGACGGCAGAAGCAAACCGAAAGGCGGTGCTGGAAGCCTATCCGCAGTTTGCCGGAAAGACCGTGATTCTTTATGCACCGACCTTCCGTAAGAATATCCAGCTCCACTGGGAGGAACTGACCGATGCGGTGGCAGAAGCCAATCAACGTGAAAAGGATCAGTATGTGCTCATCGTCAAAGGGCATCCCAATCAGAAGCTGGAAGCAGGAAACCGGCCGGGAGTATTCGACTGTCCGGATTTTACGGCCGTGGATCTGCTGGCGGCCTGCGATTACCTGATCACCGACTATTCGGCCATTGCCATTGAAGGCGCAGTGCTGAGCCGACCGACCTGGTACTTCGTCTATGACTATGAAGAATACCGGGAGAAAAACGGAATGAATATCGATCTGTTTGAGGTCATGCACGGCTGCGTATTCCGCAACGGACAGGAACTGATGCACCGCCTGGCTTCCGCAGACCGGGCAGCCCGGACGGATGAGATCAGCCGGGATGCCATGCCGTATCCGCGGAAGGAACTGAATGCCTATCGGAAGGCATATCTTCCGGAGAACCTCGGGACATCCACCCGGCAGACGGCAGATCTGATTCTCCGCTGTATGATGGAGGGAAAATAAGGGAAAGGAAACGAAAATGGATGCATTTACTTTCGTCAGATGGGCAGTAAAGAAGATGAAGCTGTTCGTCCTTTACTGGAGAAGAATTGTATTCGCGAAAAACCACTTCAAGTGCCCATGGTATAAAAAGATCAAGGCGAATCTGTGCGGCGGCTTTCTGGCTGACCAGTGGATGCTGTATGATTTCGACCATAATGACCGGCATGAATATCTGTCGGAGTTTGACTGGTACAGAAGCCGCTACATCAACGAGCCTTTTGATTTCGTCTGCAACAACAAGATCGCTTCTGCAGAGATCCTGAAGCAGTATGTACGGGTGCCGGAAAGCTATATGATCAAAAATCGGGGTTACCTTTCCAGCTTTCGGAGCGAGGAAATGGAGTATGAGGATGCCCTGAAGCTGCTGCAGGAAAAGAAGACTTTGTTCTTCAAGCCTTATGGAAAAGGAAAGGGAACCGGCGTCTGTCGCCTGACCTGGGAGAACGGACAGCCGGCCATCGATTTGAAGCCGATCACAGAGGAAGAACTGCTCACCTTCCTGAAGAGGCATGACAACTGGTTCCTGAGTGAAGCCATGAAACAGCATCATTACAGTGACCAGATCTATGACCAGACAGTCAATACTATTCGGTTTATCACCCTGCGTGACCCGGAAACCCATAAGTTCAAGGTGTTTTTCGCTGTACAGCGGATCGGTACGAAGGAAACGATTCCTGTGGATAACGGCAGCCGGGGCGGACTGGTATCGAAGATCGATCTGGAAACCGGTGAGCTCAGTGAGGCCAGATGCCTCCATAACCGGAACGTATACAAGGTACATCCGGATTCCGGCGCGCCTATTGAAGGTGTGGTGATCCCGGGATGGCAGAAGCTGAAGGAAGATATGCTGGTGCTGGCAAATCATCTGCCGTACATGCACTTTATCGCCTGGGATATCCTGATCACGGAGGAAGGTTTCTGCATTATTGAGGCAAATACCTCTTCCGGCGTGAATATCATTCAGCTTTGGGGAGGACAGAGAAACAAGGAACTTGGAGACTTTTACCGTTATCACAAGGTGATCAAAAAGTAGAGGTTTGAAATGAAATACATCATCATGGCCGACGGGAAGGGAACCCGATGGCAGAACTACAACGATATCCCCAAGCATCTGATTGAGATCGGCGGGGAAACGCTGCTGGGAAGGACCGTTCGCCTGCTGAGAGAGGGTGATCCGGACTGTCAGGTCATTATCACATCCCATGACAGCAGGTATGAATTCCCGGGTGCACAGCGGTATGAGCCGAAGAATAATCATCTGGAAATCGACCGATTCACGGAAGAACTGATCGAAGATCAGATCTGCTTTCTGTATGGAGATACCTTTTATTCCGAATCTGCCATGGAACAGATCCTTTCGGCGAAAGCAGAGGACATTCTGTTTTTCGGGAATGCCAGGTCCATTGTTGCCATCAAAATTGCGGACGGCAATCTGTTCCGCAGCCATGTGGACCGGGTGCGGCAGCTTTATCTGGAAGGAAAAATAGAAAAGTGCATCGGATGGCAGGTATATCAGTCCTTTACGGGGCTGCCCTTCGGGGAAAAGCAGATCGGAAAAAAATTCATGATACTGGAAGACAGCACGGAGGATTTCAATTCACCGGAAGATTACAACAGGAGGACAGGGAAGTAAGATGGGACTGAAGAAATTCGTGGTAAATGCTCTGGCACTGGGTCCGACTTCAAGAGGCTTCACCGGCGGCGAAGCACGGCGCTGGGTCAGAGAAGTTTACCGGCATTATACAAGAGATTACGGATACAGCATGAAGGAAACCCGCTGGGCTATCAAACACGGCTTCATGCCGGAACAGGTGGCACAGCTGGGCATCAACGAGGAAAATGTAAAAGACTATATCTCCGCCAAGGACTACGCATATCTGCGTCCTCTCAATGGAACCTACAGCAAGTGGATTACCGACAAGGTGACGGTACATACGGTGTTCAAACCGTTCCGTTCCTGCATGCCGGCCATCTACTATCAGATCAGCAAGCGGTATGATGAGGTGAGGATCATTCCTCTGTACGATGATAAGGCGGGAGATACCTTTGCGGATGTACTTGCACTGATCCGGGAAAAGGGAGAGGTGACCATTGCCCCTGCCAACGGTGTTTCTGCGAGTACCATCGCATACCGGGACGGCAACTTCCTGTTTGATGAAGAGAAAATGCCGGAGCAGAAGCTCGTTGAAAGAATGAGCGAATACAGATCCACCATCGTGATTAAGGAAAAGATCCGGACCGGAGCCAATGTGGATCACGGCGTACTGAATCTGATCGTATTCAATGAAGAGGGAGACAATCCGGTCATCGGTGACGGTTTCTTCCTGTATAATGAATATGAACTGAAGCCTCTGAAATCTCTGGCTCAGGCGAGAGCAGACAGCCTGGAGGAAGAGGATGTGGATGATAATGAAAAAGTTCGGGAGCATCGTGCGAAGACGGTGGATGTGAAGAACGGAACCTGTGAAGGTGCCCCGGTACCTTACTGGGATGAGATTGTAAAGACACTGCATGATCTGTGCATCTTCGTACCACAGCTGGAGTTCTTCGGCGCGGAAATCGTCATCAATGAAGACGGCTTTAAGATCATGCGTATGATCAATCACCCGGAATATCCGACCTGTCAGCCGTTCAGCAAGGAGACATCACAGTATCTGGAGCACAAGGTACAGCAGAAGAAAGAAGCCTATGCCAAAGAAGGCACCCGGATTCAGCGGGGCTGGAAAAAGATCAAACTGAAGGTTCG
>JAQXSU010000083.1 GCA_029219125.1 Bacillota bacterium | reverse complement strand
TCCGGCGCAGCCTTCGGTGACAACCTGGCTCCGATTTCCGATACTACGATCTGCTCTGCAACTTCCCAGGACGTTGATGTACCTGGCGTTGTAAGATCCAGACTGAAATATGCTCTGGCTGCAGGTGTTATCACCATTATCTGTACCATCATTTATGGAAACATAACAAACAGCGGCATCAGTGCAGCAGCGGAGACCTATGAATTTGATCCAATCACACTGGTGATGCTGATTCCGGTTGTGATTACTATTTACATTGCCATCAAGACTGGTGACATCATCATCGCTACATCCGTCGGCATCGTGCTGGGCTGCCTGACCGCTTGCGTCTGCGGACTGTTTGATTTCATCCAGATCGATGTGGAAGACGCTGCAGTTCCTGCAGTCATCGGCGTACATGGTGATGCGGCTGCTCTGGACAGAGTGGTTGACGGTGTAATCTATACCGGTATCAACAGTATGCTGCAGGTATGTATCCTGGCACTGCTGCTCTTCGGTTCCATCAGCGTCATGAGAGCCGGTGAAGGCGACATCATGCTGCTGCAGAAACTGGAAAAAATCGCAAGAGGTGAAAAATCCGCAGAAGGTACCATCTCCGTAATGGTTATCGTTCTGTCCGCCATCATGGGCCTGAACGCTCCGGCCATTCTGACGGTAGGCGCATCTTTTGCAAAGCCGTTATCCAAGAAATACGGCATCAGCCCATACCGTGCAGCAAACCTGCTGGATGCTCAGTCCAACACGCTGGCATACTGCCTGCCTTGGACACCGGCTATGGTTTACACGCTGGGATTTGCTGCTGACAGCACCGCACCGCTGACTGCAGGAGCCATCATTCCTTGCTGCTTCTACTGCTTCGCGATGCTGGTCATCATGACCGTCAGCATCTTTACCGGCACTGGCCGTCATGACCTGATGGATCAGCTTCCGGAAGAACAGAGAAAAGAATACATGCAGGCATAACTGCGGGAATAAAGTAAATTCAACGAAAAGCCGTAAAATTTTCAATTTACGGTGTTGAATTTTGAAGGAAAATGCGATATAACTAATATGTAGACTGTATAGAGAACGTGGCCTGCATGAATAAGAAGGTTATATCGCATTTCTTCTGATTCGTGATACAGGCTGTTTGGCATGATTTCGCATTTTCATGCCGGACGAAAGACCGCACGTGGGGGCGGTCCATATTTATCGCAATCTTGCGAAAAAGCAAAGTTGAAAGGAGTAGTTTGCAATGGCAAGTGTTAAAAAAGGCGACTGGGTACAGATCGAAAATATTGTACTGCCAGCCGGACAGAGAGCACCACAGGTTCCTGAAGATACACAGGCATGCGACCTGAAGCTCTGGGTGAAGGGTATCGCACAGCAGGACGGAGAAATGGGAGACGAAATCGAAGTAAAGACCGTTACCGGACGTATTGCGAAGGGCGTTCTTTGTGACGTAAACCCAAGATATATCCACGATTACGGCGAATTCCAGCCGGAACTGTTACAGGTGGAACTGCAGTTAAAAGAGATATTATTCGGAGGTGACAAATAATGGCATTAGATAAATCCTATGGCGCAATAAATGCCCGTAAGAATGATATCATCAAGAACGCAATGAGAATTGACTATGATGAATTCGAATACGAAGGCATCGGTTTTGATTATGAAGGTATGATGGAAAAGGTTGGATACTCCATGGACGAAATGAGAGACATCCAGCTGTCCCACGGCGTAGGCAACACGCCGCTGGTTGAACTGAGAAACCTGACCGCACTGGCAAGAAAGTATGCCCCTGCCGGAAAGGGTGCCAGAATCTTCGTCAAGGACGAAGCTGCCAACGCATCCGGAAGCTTTAAGGCAAGAAGAGCGTCCATCGCTGTTCATCACGCCAAGAAGCTGGGCTACAAGGGTGTTATCGCTGCAACCTCCGGAAACTACGGTGCTGCAGTAGCTGCACAGGCTGCTATGCACGGTCTGAAGTGCATCGTAGTACAGGAATGCTATGACGACAGAAAAGTCGGCCAGCCGGAAATCCTGGAAAAACAGAGAATCTGCGAAGCATACGGTGCAGAAGTCGTTCAGCTGACCGTAGGTCCTGAACTGTTCTCTACCCACCTGAGCCTGCTGGAAGACACCGGATACTTCAACGCATCCCTGTATACTCCGTTTGGCATCGCAGGTGTGGAAACTCTGGGTTATGAAATTGCAGAACAGTGCAGAGAAAGATTCGGCAAGGATCCGGATGTGGTAGTCTGCACCAACGCCGGTGGCGGAAACCTGACCGGTACTGCAAGAGGCCTGAGAAAGGCCGGCGCCAATGATACCAAGGTTTACGGCGCATGCATCGACCTGTCCGGACTGCACATGGCATCCGATAAGGACTTCAACAAGAAATCCTGCACCACCGGTCACACCGGTTTCGGTCTGCCGTTCGTAACATGGCCGGATCGTTCCGACTGCCCGAGAAACGCAGCCAGAACTCTGAGATACATGGACAGACTGGTTACCGTAAAGCAGGGTGAAGTATTCTACATCACCCAGGCTCTGGCTGTTCTGGAAGGATACGAAAGAGGTCCTGCCGGAAACACTTCCCTGACCGCTGCATTTGCACTGGCACAGGAAATGGACGAAGACCAGATCATCGTTGTACAGGAAACCGAATACACCGGAGCCGGTAAGCACGTTATGCCGCAGCTGACCTTCGCGAAGGAAAACGGCATCGATGTAAGATTCGGAAATCCGGACGAAGAAGTACCGGGCAAGTCCCTGGTATTCCCTGCAGATCCTTCTCAGATCAAGGCAAGAGACTTCGATCTGGAACACGCAAAGAAGTCCTACATCAAGAACTGCGTGAAGAATTACCATATGGAAAAGGCTACCGAAGAAGATATCAAGTATATCATGGAAGAAATCAGAAAAGACAGAGATTTCGTCGTAGCTGAACTGAAGGGTCACGGCGTGGACGCTGAATAATTCTTCCCAAAATCCATAATTCAAGCCATTCAAATATCCCCGGGGATCTCGTTCCACCGGGGATTTTTCATAAGAAAAAGGCGCTGAACTATTTCAGCGCCACATAATTTTTATCTATGTCGATGACCGCGAAGAAGGTTTGATTGTATGCCTGAATCCGGTCATTGAATATTTTTTGAAGTTCTGCTTCACTCATCTTGCAGTCGTGGTTGATGACGATATCGAAAATCACGTTGGTGTGGGTGGGACCTGCCACAAACCGCAGATCGTGGAAGCTCAGCACACCGGGCAGATCGGAAATGGTCTCCCGGATCAGCTCTGACAGCGGCGCGCGGTTTGGATCGTCTGTCTTCACCGGATCCATATGCACCGTGATGTTGATGTTCAGATCCTTCTGCAGGCGGTGCTCGATATTGTCGATCAGGTCATGACTGACCATCACATCTTCCGAAGCGTCCACTTCGATATGCAGAGAGGCGAAGATCTTGCCCGGTCCGTAGTTATGTACCACCAGGTCATGGATTCCAAGGGCACCTTCATAGCTCATGGTGATTTCTTCGATCTGCTTTACCAGTTCCCCATCCGGTGCTTCGCCCAGAAGGGGGCTGATGGTCTCCCGGACCAGACTGATGCCGGACCAGATGATGAAGAGGGCCACGGCAGCACCCATATACCCGTCGATCTGCACGCTGCAGAAATATCCGATCAGCAGGCTGATGAGAACCGCTGAGGTGGAGATCACGTCATTGCGGCTGTCTGCCCCTGTGGCGATGAGGGCCATGGAATCGATGCGTTTTCCGGCAGAAACATTGAACAGTGCCTGCCATACTTTGATGGCAATGGCAATCACCAGCACCAGAACAATGGTCCAGCTGAAATCCAGAGGGGTGGGATGGAGGATTTTGTCCAGAGAACTTTTCCCCAGCTCGAAGCCCACCAGGATAATAATGACGGAGACCGCCAGGCTGGACAGGTATTCGTAACGGGCGTGACCATAAGGGTGCTCCTCGTCTTCCGGCATGGCAGCCAGTTTGAATCCCACCAGGGTGATGACGGAGGAGGCACTGTCGGCAAGGTTGTTGATTCCGTCGGCGACGATGGCGATACTGCCGGCGATCAGGCCCACTGCTACCTTCATGAGGCAGAGAACAACGTTGGAAATGATGCCCACCACGCCGGCCAGCTTGCCGTAGCTGTCCCGAACATGGGGATCTTTCACATCTTCATAGTTTTTGATGAAATGTCTGAACAGAAATGTGCCCATGGTAATTTACCTCTGCTGCGCCATAGCCTCTTCCACGGCCTTTACCAGCTGATCCGGGCAGGAAGTGGACTTGAATCCGCAGCGAATGCCGGAAAGCTTTTCTTTCAGCTGGTCGTAGGTCATGCCCTCCACCAGTTTGGAAATACCCTGCAGGTTTCCGTTGCAGCCGCCGTAAAAGGAAGCGTGTTTCAGCACATCTCCCTCCATTTCCACGGTGATTTCGCGGGCGCAAGTTCCTTTCGCGATATATTTATAGGTCATGTTTTTTCTCCTTTCAAAATATGTGCGTTTTATGGTATACTATAGTAATAGGTGTGTTTTGCGTCAGAGAATTCCTCTGCAAATGAACCTTCATATTATATCACAAGGAGAGAAAAATTACCAGATGATGGACGAAAATAAATTGCTTCTGGCGAGTCTGACAGATAAATATGAACGTTTTTTGCAGTATGAGTATCTGATTGTCTCGGATTTCCTCAATCTGTCGCAGCAGTCGGCGGTTTCAAGTCTCCTGAAGCGGTGGCGGGCGGAAGGAACGAAAACTTTCCTGTTCGGCGGTCTTCCCGATGCGGAGCGGCGCATGGTGGTTTTCGTACCGTCGTATATGGAGATTTTGGATGAGGCCGGGCTTTTGGAATATTTCCGGGAAAATCCGCAGGAATGTCCGCTGGTTCTGCTGGATCTGAAGATTGCCGGCGGGCAGAACCGGGGCGGCAGGAGCCTTTCTCACCGGGATTATCTGGGATCGCTTCTGGGGGAAGGGATCCGAAGAGAGAAGATGGGCGACATTCTGGTCCGGCCGGACGGGGCACAGGCTGTTGTGACCAGAGAACTGGGAGAATATCTGCAGATGCATTACGGGAAAGCAGGGAACGTGAGCCTAAACGTGGAGGTTTTGCCCATCAGTGCAGCAGATACGGGCATAATCCGCCGGGAAATCGTAGAATTTACGGTCACTTCACCTCGGCTGGACAGCATCGTGGCAGGGGTGTTTCATCTGTCCAGAAAGGATGCACAGACGGCCATCGCAAGAGGACTGGTATTCGTCAATGAGACGGAAATGCTGAAACCGGATCATTCTCTGAAGGGGGGAGAGAAGCTGGTCCTGCGAGGGAAAGGAAAGGCCATCTATCAGGGCGTTTCGGGCACATCGAAAAAGGGGAAAGTATACGTGACACTGGAGAAGTTCGTGTGATCCGGTGGGAAAAGATTGGAGGAACAGTGAATATTGAAGACAGACGATACGCGGTGCTCATCGACGCCGACAACGTATCCGATAAATATGTAAAGATTATTTTAGATGAAATTTCGAATTACGGGGTAGCGACCTATAAGCGGATTTACGGCGACTGGACCAAGCCGCGGTTTGCACGGTGGAAGACCATGCTGCTGGAGCATTCCATTACGCCGATTCAGCAGTACAGCTATACGGTGGGAAAAAACGCCACCGACTCGGCCATGATCATTGATGCCATGGACATCCTGTATTCAGGCAAGGTGGAGGGATTCTGCCTGGTAACCAGCGACAGCGATTTCACCCGGCTGGCCTCCCGTCTGCGTGAAGCCGGCATGGATGTCATAGGCATGGGCGAGACCAAAACGCCGAAACCGTTCATTTCTGCCTGCAACCGGTTCAAATATCTGGACCTGCTGGCTCTGGATGCGGAAATGGCAGACGGTCCGGATTTGGCAGATCTGGCAGAAGAGAAGGAGGAACCGGAAACCCGCAGCAAGGTGAAGGCCTCCGGAAAGAAAAATGCAGGAGCAGCTGCTTCGTCCAAGGCTTCTTCCGGCAAGGCGGCCGAACAGAAATCCGGCAATGTGAAGACCCTGAGCGCCAAATCCATGCGAAAGGCCATCATGGCCATGGTGGAGGAAAACTCCGACGAGGACGAATGGTTCCCGCTGGGCGATCTGGGCAACCTGATCCTGAAGCGGTATCCGGATTTCGACGTGCGAAACTTCGGATTCAAGAAGTTCACCCCGTTCATCAAGTCTCTGGGTGTATTTGAATTCAAGGAAGAACGGGTTCCGGGCAGCAACAACAAGCTGATCTATATCCGTGAGAAGCAGGAAAAGCAGGAAAAGACGCCGCAGCCGGCTGCTGTGACGGCATCGG
>JAQXSU010000082.1 GCA_029219125.1 Bacillota bacterium | reverse complement strand
CCCGGAATATCCGACCTGTCAGCCGTTCAGCAAGGAGACATCACAGTATCTGGAGCACAAGGTACAGCAGAAGAAAGAAGCCTATGCCAAAGAAGGCACCCGGATTCAGCGGGGCTGGAAAAAGATCAAACTGAAGGTTCGTCACCGCTTTGCCAGAACCTTCTATCCGAAGGGACTGGTACCATACCTTTCCATCAAATGGATCGGACAGGTATGGCAGGATTTCCGGACCAATAAGGACGCCACATTCAAAGAAAAAATGTGGGCCTACCGTCATGGCTTCCTGTCCTACCGGATTCCGCAGTACGGCATTACAGAAGAAAACTACAGTGAGTACATCTCCGACTTCGAGTACAAGTGGCTGCGCCACATCAATCCGAAGTACCGGAAATGGATGGAAGACAAGATCACGGTGAAATATGTATGTTCCGAGTTTAACAACTGCTTCCCGGAATACTACTATCATATCATCTGCAAAAATGGAAATAATAAAGTGATTTCCATGATGGACCTGCCGGAAGGATATACAAACAACTTCGACGAGATTTTCCGCCTGGTGGAAGAAAAGGGCGTACTGGCCCTGAAACCGGACGAAGGCTCCCACGGAGACGGATTCTATAAATTCACCTGTGAGAACGGGAAGTATCAGCTGAACTATGAGGATGTGACCCGCCAGCAGGTGCTGGATATCCTGGAGGATATCAATAACCAGTATCTGGTCACCGAATATATCAACATGCATCCGGTGTTGAAACGGGTCTATGACGGCTCTGTCAACACGGTCCGCATGCTGGTATTTAAAAAGGACGGCAAGACGCCGCAGGTTGGCAATGCCTATGTCCGTTTCGGATCGAAAAAGACCGGTGCTGTGGACAATGTAGGTGCAGGCGGCATGACTGCCCATATCGATGTGGAGACAGGGCGCTTCTACGATGCGAAGATCGTCATGGACGGATCCATTGAGGACTGCCCGATTCATCCGGATACCGGTGTGCCGATTGAGGGATATCTGCCGAACTGGGAGCAGGTGAAAGCACAGGTACTGGAGGTGGCTGCCAGCATCAAACAGCTGGAATTCTTCGGATTTGACCTGGCGATCACGGAGGACGGCATCAAATTCCCGGAAATCAACCGGTTCCCGGATTATCCTGCCGTAGAAAAGTATACGGAAAAAACCAGAGATTATCTGCTGTATAAGCTGGAGGGGAAAAAGCGGCTCTACGGATATGATGTGACACCAAACAAAACCCTGGTACATCTTCCGGATCGGCCGCCGAGAAAGTCAGCCGCAGAGAAAGACTGAGAGGATATATTTTGAGAACACTGAAAGAGATAATAAAAGATCATATTGAATACAGAAGGCAGCTTGTCCAACTGGCGAAGGCCGATATGAAAAAGGCTTACGGCGGCGTACTGGGCATGGGATGGGCGATTATTCGTCCTGCCATTCTGATCTTCGTCTTCTGGTTCGCTTTTTCCGTAGGACTGCGGAAAGGCGGTGATGTGGAAGGTTACCCGTTTTTCCTGTGGTTGATCGCAGGCATGATTCCATGGTTTTACATGCGGGACATGATCACCGGCGGCGCAGGGTCGATCCGCAGATATAAATATCTGGTAACGAAGATCAAGTTTCCGGTGTCCACGATCCCGACATTTGTCAGCATGGGAAACCTTGCAACCCATGCAGGGCTGGTGGTGCTGATGATCGGCATCTTCCTGCTGTTCGGATACCGGCCGACGATTTACTATCTGCAGATCCCGCTGTATATGATCCTGATGTTTCTGTTCTTTACAGCATGGGGGCTGTTTTCCGGCGTGCTTTCCTCCATCAGCCGGGACTTTTTAAACCTGGTAAAGTCCCTGACCCAGGCGCTTTTCTGGATGTCCGGCATTCTGTATGATGCCAACGGCATCGATCAGCAGTGGATCCGGAATATTCTGCTGTTCAATCCGGTGACCATTTTGGTCAACGGGTACCGGAATGCGCTGATCTATCACAAATGGTTCTGGGAAGACTGGCAGCAGCTGGTGAATTTCGCCATCGTATATGCAGTCATGTTGCTTCTGGCAGTCTGGGTTTATCGGAAGCTGAAAAAAGATATTCCGGATGTACTGTAGAGGCCGGAGGTGTGTTATGAGTGAAAACAATATGAATGATATCGTCATTGAGTTTAAAGACGTGACCAAGACCTATAAGCTGTTTGCCAATGACCGGCAGCGGCTGAAGGCAGTCTTTTCGAAAAAAGCGAAATATAAGAAAAAGGTGGCGGTTAATCATCTGTCCTTCCAGATCCGCAGGGGGGAATCGGTGGCTTTGCTGGGAAAAAACGGCGCCGGAAAATCCACCATCCTGAAGATGATCACCGGCGTGGCCTATCCCACGTCCGGGGAGATTACCGTTAACGGACGGGTCAGTGCCCTGCTGGAGCTGACGGCGGGCTTCGATCCGGAGTTTACCGGGCGGGAAAACATTTATTTCCGGGGACAGCTTCTGGGGATGAAGGACAAGGAGATTGCTGAGCTGGAACCGCAGATCGTGGAATTTGCCGATCTGAACGACTATATTGATCAGCCGGTACGGACTTACTCCAGCGGCATGAAGGCACGGCTGGGGTTCGCTATCAATGTGAACATCAAGCCGGAAATTCTCATTGTGGATGAGGCCCTCAGCGTCGGAGACAATGAGTTCAAAAAGAAATGCACCGAGAAGATTAATGAAATCGTGAATGAAAAGGATGTGACCTTCCTCTTCGTAACCCATTCCACCGGTGTGGCCAGATCTTTCTGCAAGCGGGGCATGGTCATGCGGCAGGGAAAGCTGATGTTTGACAGCAATATGGAAGAGGCCATCGAATATTATAATGAAATGCTGGAGAAGGATGCAGCCGGCAAAAAGGGAAAGGGAAAAGGGATATTTGAACAATGAGCAGAAAGGAAAAGAAGCAGCGTAAAAGCCCGGTAGACTGGTTTAAGGGTCTGGCTACCTGGAAGAAGATCACCCTGTTGGTTGCCGTTATCGTAGTTCTTGCCCTCCTGATCCTGGGTATCATGGTCTACGGTTATATGAATGATGCGGTAGAACAGATGCATGAAGCAACGCCGGAGAATTACGATCTGTCCCTTACCGATGTGGACGGGTACATCAATATTCTGCTTCTGGGTGTGGACAGCCGGGATATGGAGAATATCAAGGGAACCCGAAGCGATGCCATCATGATCGTCAGCATCAACAAGGACACCAACGATGTGAAGATTATTTCCGTATACCGGGATACGTATCTGAAGATGGGAGATACTTCGACCTTCGATAAAATCACCCACGCCTGTGCCTATGACGGGCCGGAGATGAGCATGAAATCGCTGAATCAGGCCATGGATCTGAACATCAGCAATTATGTGGTGGTCAACTTCAAGGCAGTGGCGGATCTGGTAGATGCCGTCGGCGGCATTACCGTGGATGTACAGGATTATGAGATCCAGCAGCTGAATAAATACACCATCCAGACTGCCAATAATATCGGAAGAGAAAACTATAAGCTTGTGGAAGCCGCCGGCACCCAGACTTTGGAAGGGGTACAGGCTGTATCCTACGGCCGGATCCGAAAAGGGGTCGGGGATGACTTCAAGCGGACGGAGAGAATGCGGACCGTGCTGACACTGGTATTTAATAAGATGAAGACCATGTCCTTCGGCGAGATCAAGGGTCTCATCGATATGATGATCCCGCAGGTGCAGACCAATCTGGATATGAACAATATCCTGGCGCTGAGTATGCGTCTGCCGAAGTTTAATATTGTGGGAAGCGTCGGATGGCCGTATAATGTTACGGCAGGCTACATTAACAAAGTATCCTACGTTCTGCCGATCGATCTGGCGGCGAATACCACGAAGCTCCATCAGGAAGT
>JAQXSU010000081.1 GCA_029219125.1 Bacillota bacterium | reverse complement strand
ACTGTCATGCCGGGTGCTTTCCAGTAATCCAGCTCTCTTTGAATTTTTTGTATATCGATTGATATCTGCTTTTTCATCACAACCAGTTTCCCTTCCAATTGGTTTTACATGATTTACCGACGCAATTTGCATGCCAACCGTAATTTTACCCGGAATCTGCTTTTTTCAACATTTATTGGCACATTTATTTTTTCTTCATTCGGATTTAATCTATTTAATCCGATTTATTGATTTATTCCGTTGGTCTTGTTATAATGGTTTTATCTGTCAATGTCAGTTTCGCAAGGAGAATTTGGATGAAAACTGTTTGTGTAATTTATAAAGAATTCAGCCCGGACTCGCCGGCTGTCGCCCACAATTATGAAACACTGAAGGAAATCTTCGGGGATTATATTCAGATACGAAACTGTTCTTTAAAGGATCTGCAGGAAAAGAAGACTGTCCTGGAAGGAGATGCATACCTTGTGTCCAGGGAAACCCTTCTGGCACCGCTGCGAGACTATATCAGCGATTTTAAGAAAATTATACTCATGGAGCGCAGTATTCTGAAGCAAGGTATTTCTCAGATGGTGGATATCCCGTCCGGAAGTGATGTCCTGGTGGTAAATGACGCACCGGTCAGTACCATGAGTACGGTATACGAACTATATGAACTGGGATTCAACCACCTGAATCTGATTCCAATGGATCCGGATAAAGAGCCCTCTGGCATCTATCGGAATATCCACTATGCCGTAACGACCAATGAGCCGGATTGGGTCCCGCCATACATCGAAAAAGTTATCGACATTCAGTACCGGGTCATCAGTTTTTCGACCATGCTGAAGCTGGTAGACTTGCTCCAGCTGGATACCAACCTGCTGCACTTCAATCTGATCCGGCACCTGAATTCCATCGCACAGCCAAACCTGGGTTTCCACAACAATTACCTGTATAACTATCTGAAGAGCCAGATGCTGGATCTGGTTATAGCAGACTCCGAAAGTGCCATACTGGTTGTGGATTATGACTATAACATGGTCTATTTTAACGAAAAAGCAAATCTGCTGTTCAATATTAAAAAGTATAGCAGCGGTCCTCTGGCCAACTGCATAAGTGAAAATATTATAAAGCTTCTGCGGGGTAGTGACGACAGCACGCTGATTGATCTCTTCGGAGAGCAGTTCCTTCTGCAAAAAACCCCATTGAAGCTGATGGATCAGCTGATGGGTTATTGTCTGACGCTGCAGAGTGAGACCAATCTGCGCCAGATTGAAAGCGAACTGACCACACAATTAAGAAAGAAAGGCATGTATGCGCCTCACCATTTTCAGGATATCGTTCATCTTTCACCTGCCATGTCCTCCTGCATCAGCATGGCTAAGCAGGTTGCCGCCACAGACTACACGATTCTTATCCGCGGTGAAAGCGGTGTTGGCAAAGAGCTTATGGCACAGTCCATCCACAACTATTCTTCGCGAAAGAACGCTGCGTTTGTGGCAATCAACTGTGCTGCCCTTCCGGAATCACTTCTGGAAAGTCAACTCTTCGGCTACGAGGAAGGTGCTTTTACCGGCGCACATAAAAAAGGCCGGGCGGGTCTTTTTGAACAGGCACATCTGGGTACACTGTTTTTGGACGAGATCGGAGATATTTCTCCGAATCTGCAGTCTCAGCTTCTTCGTGTTCTGCAGGAAAAGCAGGTGATGCGAATCGGAAGTGACCAGATCATAAATGTTGATGTCCGTATCATTGCAGCAACCAACCGAAACCTGGAAGAACGGGTAAAAAACGGTCTTTTTCGTGAGGATCTGTTCTACCGCCTCAATGTTATCCCAATTGATATTTTGCCGCTTCGCCAGAGACGAGAAGATATTCTTCCTTTGCTGGAACGCTTTCTGGGAAAAAAATACGACGAACTGTCTGAAAGCAGGAAAATGCAGCTGACGAAATACAACTGGCCGGGAAACGTCCGTCAGCTGGAAAATGTGGCTACATACTACAAGACGTTGGGCTCGTTCCCTGCATATTTGATGGAATCCGATTTCTCGGATCATCGCTCATCCGCATCTGCGATGCAGTCAAAATTTGTGGCTTCCAGTTTTTCTTCCCTGTCAGATCAGGTTCTGAATTTGATTTATGAAGGCTCCGAACCTTTCCATGGAATCGGCAGGACTGCACTTTTGCAGCAGCTTCGTGACATGGGCATCCGCATGAGCGAAGGAAATCTCAGACAAATTCTCTCCGAACTGGACTCACGGGGACTTATCACAATTTCCAGAGGCCGTTCCGGCTGCCGTATCACGCCGGCAGGTCTGGCTGCTCTCAATGCCTTATCCGTCCAGCCTCCAACAATTTAATCCGCTCATAAGATGCGAAAATAAAATGGTGTATCCATTTCGTGGTTACACCATTTTTTGATACAATTTTCAGTTCAGATAATAATCCAGTCCTTCCACCCGATCCACCGGACTGGCAAACGTCTTAGCCTGTGCTTCCGTCTTTCCGCAGCGGTCTTCGATTGCACTCATCAGACCTGATTTCTTCTCTGCGGTAGACAGAATCAGAATAATCTCTTTGTCTCCCTGTTCAGACAGTCCCCACAGGTTCAGAATCTTTTCGCTGGTAATTTTGCTGGCATGGACTACAGTTCCACCGGAAGCACCTACCGTTCTGGCTGCGTCCATGACTTCTTCGCTGCTGCCTTTCTTTGCGATGACAGCCACCATGGAGTACTCCATTTTTTCCGGCTGGTGTCCCGCGTCATCCTTCTGCGTCTGACTGTAATCGTGCATGCCGTCTAGTGGCATGGTGAACACGATCCCCGTGCCCGCTTTTTTCAGCGGCAAACACCGTCCCAGCTTCTCCGACATCTCGTAGGCCTGCTCTTTTGGCAGCACACTGATCAAAATCTTTTTTTCCGAACTGCCAAGCCGCAGAAGCTGCATCCATTCTTTCGACGCGGTCCCCTCACCTTCTATGTCGTAAAGAATGGGCACTTCACACTCCGCAAAAACATGTGCGGCCACTGCAGCGATGACCGGTGTCACAATGGTGACCAGCACCCGCAGGTCCTTCCTGGTTTCTGCACTGCCCAGCATGGACTCTATGCTTCTTTCCATCATATCCCTCCTTTTTTACTTTTATACCCTTACCCTTGTCATCTCCTTTATGATTGCTTTACTTAGTTAAATTATACCGAAGATTTCTTCCCGGGTCAACGACTTCACCAAATCTTCAGATTCTGTCAGCCTGTCAATTTCAGAAGTTTGACAGAATGCAAGCAAAAAGCGCCAGACGTGAATCCGGCGCCGGGACTGTATATTTTGCAAAGTGAAGCAGGGTTACTTGTTGTACACCTTTTCCACATACGGGCTGGTGGCAGTCTTCAGCATGCCGCCGTACCCCAGGACGAACTGTACCACATCGCCCACCTGATATGCTTTGTCGGATTTCGTGACATCCAGGATGATGTGGTCGGAGCTTCCGCCCAGGATGTCGATTTTTTCATCCAGCGGCTCCATGCTGTCGATGTCGGTATCCTGCTTGCCGATGGCGATGATTGCCCGCTTGATGATGCCGCGGTCTTCATAGTACGGCTTCTGCCCGAAGGCGTCCACACCAACTTCGCCGATTGGCAGGGACGGTTTTTCCTTCAGTTCCACGATCTGCGCTTCCAGAATCAGAGTGTCGCTGACGGTGCCAGGCAGTTTTTCGCCGTAGGCAGTATCATTTCCCAGCAGGAAGGATTCGCCCAAGCGTAGATTGTTGATGCCTTCCGGAAGTTCGCCCTTTCCGATCAGATAGATGGAGCTGGAGTTGCCGCCGGATACCATCTGCAGCTGGATGCCGAATTTGTCCTCAATCTTCCGGGCGATGGCCACCAGGTTGGACAGGTTGTCGTTTTTCGGAATGATGGCGCCGTAGCAGGTCAGGTTTACGCCCACGCCGTAGAGGGTGATATTCTCCATGGAAAGAATCTCTTCCACTGCCGCAAAGATCTGGTCTTCATTCTGATAGAAGATGCCTTCCCGCAGATCGCCCAGGTCGATCATCAGCAGTACATTATGCTTCACGCCCTGACGTCCTGCCGCTTCATTCAGGAGACGGATGGTGGAAAGCTCCGAGTTGAAGCTCAGGTCTACGTATTTCACCACATCTTCCACTTCCGCATGCATCGGAATCCGCAGAAGGGTGGTCATTTTTCCGTTGGCGCGGGCCATGTCCGCATAAGTCTTAATGTTGGCAACCCGGGAGTCTGCCATATAGTTTACTGCAGGATGCTCTGCCACCATTTTTGCCATTTCCGGGTCAGCGCACAGTCCCTTGGTCACAATCATCAGGGAGCAGCCGCCCTGGTCTTTGGTGATGGCTGCCACAGCGTCCAGGTTGGATCTCAGCTTGTTGATGTCAACAACCAGTCTTGGATACATTTTCATTTCCTCCGTTTCTTTTCTATACCTTCAGATGCGCCTTTCGGCCAGATTCCCCGGCTATTCCTGCCGGAATTTGCAATGCTTGCGATAGCACAGTCTGCAGTTATGGTCACAGTCCGGCATTCTTCCGTCTACTTCGCCGCAGGCACGCATCACATGAGGATTATCTGCCTGCTGACTGGAAGTTACATTGCCCGGAACGTTTTCCACCAGATCCATTCCCTTCTTGATGGACCGGTCTGCCATCAGCGCTTCTCTTTTCGCCGCTTCTACCTCGTCCGCCGTTGCACCGCCGATATCATCCGGATTCTTGTAGGCTTCCATATCGTAGCCCATCTCTTCCATTTCTTTAATATGCTGTGCCAGTTCCGCTTTTTTCGCCTCGTCTGCCAGGGCCATTTCCCGCAGCTCACGCTGGATGCGCTCTGCTTCGTTTTCTGCCTTCTTTTCCGGGAACTTGAAGCCCAGACTCTGTTCCAGCAGACGGATGGCTGCCTTCCTGTACCGTTTGGACAGCACGCCCAGGGAAGCCATGATATAGTCGTTATCCACCAGAATCTGTGCATGATCGGTCGGGAACAGCATCATGCCGGTTTCATTATGCTTGGCGATCTCTTCCATGATTTCCACCCGGTGCGGCAGTCTGGTCAGTGCGCCGCCGGTACCGACGATATACTTCACCTGGGTCAGATCCTTGCCTTCTGCCACGGTGCTTCTGCCCGATGGTCCGTAGATGTAGCGGATAATTCCCGCATGGCGCTCTACCGCCTTCAGAACGGCTTCCTTCGTCAGCCGTTCCACCAGCTTGATTTCTGCATCGTTTTTCGGAATGGCAACATAGCTTGCCAGGGTTTCGTCCAGGTCGATGCCCATTTTTTCACATTCCTTGCGTAGGTTTTCTTCGCCGATGGATTCGATGACCTTCATCCGGTTTACATATACGCCCAGATCTCCTTCTACGGTTCTCTTGGCCTTCGGTTCCGGTGAAATCATGATTCTGGCAATCTTATCGGATTCTGTAGCGACGGAGTGGAGGTCGGTGGTAGCACCGCCCACGTCCAGCACGATCAGATCGCCCAGGCAGTCATAAAGCAACTTGGTGCACTCCATCACAGCACCCGGTGTCGGAATGATCGGTCCACTGACCATATCGCGGACATGCTCCATGCCCGGTGCCTGGGTGATGTGATCCTCAAATGCGTCCTGGATCACCTTACGGCAAGGCTCCACATTCAGCTCATCGATTTTCGGATATACGTTTTCTACATTATATAACTGCTGTCCGCTTTCCTCATCAAAGATCAGCTTCATCTCTTCCTGATTTTCAATGTTTCCGGCATAGATTACCGGTGTATGAAGCCCCAGACTGCGGATCTTTTCTGCGTTATCCAGTGCAGTGTCTCTCTCTCCGTAATCCACACCGCCGGCAATCAGAATCAGATTCGGATTGATTTCTTTTATTTTTGCCAGGTCGGTCCGGCGCAGCTTGCCCGCAGTGATATAGTGAATGATGCCGCCTGCACCCAGCGCTGCCTCCTTGGCAGCCTTAGCCGTCATATCATAGACCAGTCCGTGTACTGTCATCTTCAGTCCGCCGGCAGCCGAGGAGGTGGCCAGCATTTCATCATATTCCAGACTGTCGATGTTCATTTTTCTGCAAAGGTCATCGATGGCCCCCTGCAGTCCGATCCGCACATCTCCATCCAGTACGGAAGTCGGTGCCTGCCCCTGCGCCCAGAAAACCGGGTTATCCGTTTCCAGATCCTTAAAGGCATTGACAACTGTGGTGGTTGAACCGATCTCGGCAACCAATACATCAACTTTCATTGTACTACCTCTCCTTTTCTTTCCGTTTTTCATCTATTTCCTCTGCCGTTTCCGGCAGCTTGTTTTCGATCTTCTGTTTTCGTGCCGCAGCACGAGTTCATAGTTATGTGAATTGTGATTTTTTCTCTGAAAAAAGGGGCCGGGCAAATGCCCAGCCCCTTGAAAGACTTCGTCGAATTTTTTACAGTTCGCCTCTTCTTCTCTGTGCTTCTTCGCAAAGGAAGGTAGCTACATCGATACCGTGGGAGTCTCTGCCGAAACCAGCGTCGATGCCGGTCTTAACAGCGTCTTCCGGAATAACCTGCGTACCGCCTGCAGCGATGATCACCTTGTCTCTGATACCCTTTTCGATGGCCAGATCATTGATTCTCTTCATATTCTTATAGTGAATGTTGTCATGAGAGATGATGGTGGAAGCCAGGATTGCGTTGGCATTCAGTTCGATTGCAGCGTCAACCAGCTTTTCTACAGGAACGGAGGTTCCCAGGTAATTTACCTTGATACCCCACTTTTCGATACCACCGTGCTTGATGTTGATGATTTCACGTAAGCCTACGGAGTGTTCATCTTCACCAACGGTACCACATACAACTACCATCGGATGTTCTTCGAACTCTTTGTAGAGAGTTGCATCGTCCAGGTGATGTGGTTCAGGCGGGATCTCCAGCGTGGATGGATCTACGTCGAAGGTAATCTTGCCCTTCATTTCGATTCTGGTACCTTCAGCCTGCTGCATAACTTCCTTGGAGTTTACTTCCGGATTTTCCAGACCCAGTCTGCGGCCGATTTCCAGAGCGGTAGCTTCTGCAGTTCTTACGTCTGCAGGGATCATCATGGTCATGAGAACCACGCCGTCTCCGCACCATTCCATTTCCGGCTTGATTGCCTTGCCGTCCAGGTACTTTTCAACCTTTTCCAGTCTGCGTGCTACGCAGTCCTCTTCATCCAGCTCGTCGATGAATACGATCTTGCTTCTGTCTTCGAAAGTACAGCCGCCAATCAGAGCGGATGGGTTCTCAGGGTCGCCGCCGTACTGCTCTACGTTGTTGTAGCCGTAGTGTGCAGTTACAGGAGCCATGTAGTCTTCTTCTCTTTCGAAGATGTATCCATAGCCTACGCCGCCTTCGATCTTACGAGCGATACCGTCGCCGTTTCTTTCCGGATATCTTGCGGAGTCTACGAAGAATCCTTCCTGAACAGCCTGGAAGTATCCGCCTACTTCAATGATTTCTTCCATGAACAGAACAGCTCTTTCCTTGATGTCACGAGCCATCTCTCTCAGCGGACCGTCTTTTTTCAGTTCAACCATTTCCATCAGGCCGTCCATACCGATGAGAGCCTGTTTCGCGTTGTCGCAGGCTTCCATGTTGTAGATATGCCAAGGAACGTTTCTTCCTTCGTCCGGAGTGATGGTGGACTGGATATCTGCGCTGGTCAGCTTGGAAATGAACATGTTCATTACGTGAGTTACAGTTGCTTCTCTTACGGAGGAGCAGATGTACTTGGTGTTCTGCTGTGCTCTCATCTTGTATCTGCCGCAGAAGTCACGCAGAGCAACTGCATAAGGCAGGTCCATGTACATACAAGGAGCCGGAGTTGCTGTCGGAGGTACGGTGGACAGAGCGATGTGATCCGGAGCGATACCAACCTTTTCGGAGAACAGGGAGTTGATGGCATGCTGAACGATCAGTTCCGGCATTACCTTCCATGCTTCTCTTGCAGTTGCGTTGGCGTTGTGTGCACCGTCAATCTGCAGGATTCCAGCCCATGCCAGAATCTTCTTGGATTCGCAGGCATCTACGAAGGAACGTACGCAGTTGATATCTCTGTACAGAACGTTGTACTGAGGGTCCTGGTGCGCACCGTTGATACCTTCTTCTGCAAACATTACAGCTACGTCCGGACCAGCTACACCGGAAACGTAGGAATGATAGTTGATTGGACGGCCAACTTCATCTTCGATGATGTCCAGAGCCTTTCTCTGTGCTCTTACCTGCTTACGGGTTACAGGAATACCGCCGATACCCTGCGGAGTACCTTCCATCAGGCCATCGATGTGGGACTGACCCATGTGACGGATAACCATGATATGGTCAGCGCCATGCCATGCAGCCATTCTCATTCTGCGGATATCGTCTTCGAAACGTCCGGAAGCGATTTCGGTGGTGATTACCGGCATCGGCTGCGGGTCGATGTTTTCGAAGTACTTGGCAGGAGGCAGGCCTACGCTGTTCTTCAGCGGCTCGGAAATGTCATGGTATTCGAAAGGTCCCATGTTCTTGTTTTCAGCCGGCTTTCTCCAGGTCCAGCCTCTTCTTCTCGGCTCGTACTTGTCGATATCCTTTAATATTTCTCTAACGTCTAACTTTTCGTTTGGTTTCAGTTCAAAATCTGCCATCTTATTTACCTCCCTTGAACAGTGCTACTGCATCGTCCCAGTATTCGCCCTGTGCCAGTTTGATGCTGGCTTCCCGGATGGAGATGCCCTTTTCTTTGGAAATCTTGTAAACCACGTGGCCAGCGCCATGACCCATCAGGCCTCTGTCCATGCAGCCTTCCACGATTTTCTGGGTATCCAGAGAGGATACGCCCATTCTCAGTAAAACGGCTCTTTCAACGGAAGGTGTGGTGTTCTTTCTGCCCAGTTCCAGCAGCGGATCTACAACCTGTGCGGTTAAATCCCAGAACTTGTTGTATAATTCTTCGTCAGAAAGGTTTGCAATATGCTGTCTTCTCTGTTCGAAATCGTCAGCTCTTTTCATCCTTTTTTTCTCCCTTACTAATTTTATATTTCCCGATACACTTTTAAACTTTTAAAACTTTGCATAAAGCTTTGCGCCCGATCGGGGGTCTGCAGAGCCCATAGCGCCCTGCGGATATGTTATAGAGGAAGGGGCCGGCTTCAGAACCGAAACCCCTTCCTGTTACCCATAATACCCTGAGTTATTTTACGATCTTGCATTCTTCGCAGATCATGTCTCTCATGTCGCCCATGATTGCTCTAGGAACAGGGATGTCGATCATGGTCTTCAGACCAGGTCTTGCGTTGATTACGTGCGGAATGGTGTTCAGGATCATAGCCATGGTTCCGATACCACCTTCGATTTCCGGAGTGTTGGACATATTTACGTCCGGAGTACCCTTGATGATGACATAGTCACCGGTATGTACGCCAACCTGTTCCGGTTCGATCTGCTGCGGGTGATCCATTTCGATCTTTACTTCGCCGTCAACAGTTCCCCAGCCCTTCATAGCTACGCCGGCAACGTGTCCTGCAGGAGCGAATCCATAAGGAGACTTTCTGTCAACGTCAGTTACGATCGGTTCCATATCCTGTTCGAATTTTTCCAGCTTCCAGCCCAGAGCGTCAGTGATCATGCCAACGGATTCTGCGAAACCAACGTGGCCAGCCATGGTGCCGTCTGCTTTTCTTGCGTTGAATTCATCCACGGTGATGCCGATGCCCTGTTCTTCCATTACAGCAGGACCAAACGGGGATAAGCTGTTTACACGTCTGGAAACGATGTGGTCAACAGATTCGCATGCACCTGTCCACAGAATTACCAGCAGGTCCATGATCAGACCAGGGTTGATGCCGGTTCCCAGTACGGTTACGCCGTTCTTCTTGGCGATTTCGTCCAGCTTCTTAGCCAGTTCCGGTTCCTGAGCCTGCGGATAAGCCATTTCTTCTGCAGAAGTGATTACGTTCATGCCAGCTTCCATAACCTTAACCAGCTTGTCATAAACTTTAGCAGTGAAGGAGTCGGTGCAGACAACAACGATGTCAGCAGCGCCCGGTTTGATCACTTCTTCAGCAGTTCCGACGATCACGTCTTCTCTGTCTCCTCTTTCAATACCAGGAACTACTTCGTACAGGCTCTTGCCCAGCTTAGCGCCGATGTCGATTGCGCCAACAATGTCAACGCCCTTCTTCTTCGTCAGCATCTTGCCGATTCCGCCACCCATAGCGCCAAGTCCCCACAGGATTACTTTTACATTTTCCATTTTCGTTCTCTCCTTTTGTCTAAAAATTTAATTTTTCGCATTTTGTATTTGTAAGACTGTATTTACGATATTATATATAGCAAGTCCCGTGCCACTGGTTTTCATGGATATTGTATACTTTTTTGTCCACAAAATTGATCATCCAATCCATTTTTTCTCCGGCTTTTCTTTATTTTTTGTGATTTTTTACAAAATCCATTCTCCCAGTTTTTTCTTCCTGTCGAAAAATGTCTGCGGTCCGCAGATTTTCGGGGCGAAGATGCAAAAAAGTTTGCATATAGTATGCAAACTTTTTTGCGTTCTATCCCATGATATGAAACTTTTTCAGTTTGTGCTGAAGGGTCTGCCGCTTGATCTGCAGGGATTCAGCAGCTTTGCTGATGTTTCCGCCGGCGTTGATCATCGCTTCCTTTATAATCTGGCTTTCGATTTTATCCAGGTATTCGTCCAGCGGCACCTGCACATCGTATTTCTGAGCGGCCGGTCGGCCTTTTTTCACACTGCCCGGCATGGTCAGCAGTTTTTCCGTCAGCACATGCTCCCGGTCTGCCATGGAAACGGCCTGCTCAATGATGTTTTCCAGTTCCCGCACATTCCCGGGATACTCGTAGCTTCGCAGCTTTCTGGCTGCACCGTCTGAGATCATCCAGATTTCCTTGCC
>JAQXSU010000080.1 GCA_029219125.1 Bacillota bacterium | reverse complement strand
CATCCGGGTAATATTGTCAAGCGCTTTTTTCAACTTTTTTCAAAGTATCTTTTCGCCCGGCTGACGCATGCGGTTTTCACCGGCTGTTTGCGACAGCTTGATTATATTACCACGTTCTCGCACTCCCGTCAAGGGGGTTTTTCATCTTTTTTCGATATTTTACTGTTTTTGTTTCTGTACATGCCGGAGCGATCCTCCGAATGCACTCTGCATTTCTCTATATATAATGTAAGAAAATCATCCGCTTATTTTTTTCTGCCTTGTTTTTTCACAGATTCTTCTGATCCAATCTGCTTTTTTTCTTCGCCATATCTCCTCTGTTATTTCAATTGTATTAAATCTAATCAATGCATGCAAATTTTGTACCGCAATACATCTAAATTTTACTTTTTGAATTTTTTCTTCACAATCCATCACATTTTATTGACAAAGTTCTGACGTGAAATTATAATATATTTAATCTCGAAAGAGATTCTTTACTTTACTTTTTTATTTACTTTTATATGTAAGGAGGATTTTTTTATGGGTAAGAAGATTCCTATGTGGCAATGTCTGATTGTCATACTGGCAATGGTCGGCCTGCTCATGTGGTCTATTCTGGTTGACCGCGGCGGCGAACCGCACATCGCTCTGATTCTGGCAGCTTGTGTCGCTGCAATCGTTGCATGTGCCAACGGATGGAAATGGGCATATCTGGAACAGGGTATCCTGGCTTCCATTAATCGTTCCATGCAGGCTTGTCTGATCCTGGCTATTGTAGGTGCCATGATCGCTTCCTGGTATGCTGCAGGTACCATCCCTTCCATGATGTATTACGGTATTAAAGTCATCAGCCCGAAGGTATTCCTGCTGACCGCATGCATTCTGTGCTCCATCGTATCCCTGGCCACCGGTTCATCCTGGTCCACTGCAGGTTCCATGGGTGTGGCACTGATCGGTGTCGGTACCGCACTGGGCTTCCCTGCTATCATGACCGCTGGTGCAGTTGTATCCGGCGCCTACTTCGGCGACAAGATGTCCCCGCTGTCTGATACCACCAATCTGGCTCCGGCCATGGCAGGATCTACCCTGTTTGACCATATCAAGCATATGATTTACACCACCGGTACTTCTTTGATTGTTGCGCTGGTTGTTTACGCAGTGATGGGATTCATGTATTCGTCCAACAATTCTGCTGATATGAGTACTATGAACGAGATTATGGAGTTCATCCAGGCTTCTTCCAACATTAGCGTACTGGCACTGATTCCGCCGATTTTCGTTATCATCGCAGTAATCATGAAATTCCCTGCACTGCCTGCTCTGATCGGCGGCGTATTCATCGGTGTTCCGTTTATGTTCTGGAACAAGGCACATGTCGAAGCTGCACTGGATGATACCTTAGTAAACAACGTATTCAACATCCTGAACAATGGTATTTCCATGGGTAATGTTCCTGACGACGCATCGGACGTAATCATAGAACTGGCCGGCCTTCTGGAAGGCGGCGGTATGCAGAGCATGTTCTGGACCATTTCCATCATCCTCTGTGCAATGTGCTTCGGCGGTATCGTGGACTGCACCGGCATTATGGCATCCTTCGCCAACATTCTGCTGAAGGTAGCCAAGGGCAGAGGCGGTCTGGTTCTGGCCACCGAGTTCTGCTGCATTTTCGTAAATGCGATCTGCTGCGACCAGTACCTGTCCCTCGTATTACCGGGCAGAATGTTCAAGGAAGCATTTGAAGATATGAGACTGGCACCGAAGAACCTGTCCAGATGTCTGGAAGACTCCGGTACCATCACATCCAACTTCTTCCCTTGGAACACCTGTGGTGCGACCATGCGGTCCTTCCTGGGTGTAGGCAGTGGATACATTCCATATGCAATTCTCAACTGGCTGAATCCGATTGTATCCATTATCTTCGGATATACTGGAATCACCATGGAGAAGATGACAGAAGAAGAATACCAGAGAATTCTGGAACAGAGAGAAGCAGAAAAGCAGGCTGCTCTGAAAGCAATGGAAGCTTAATTCCACTGAGATTAGAAAGCAAAATAAAAGTCTGTAAAAAAATCCCCGGCAAAACCGGGGATTTTTTATATACCATTATATATGATTTTCCATTCTGTGTGCCAGCTTATTTCGTCTCGATGGACACCTGGCTCACTGCATCGGTAGGCAGCTTGACCAGGCTGCGCAAATGCTGCAGTTTTTCACCGTCCATAGGCGGAACGCCCTTCAGACGATACGTGATGCCCAGTTTGCCGTATTTATTCACTGCCATAGTATGATATCCAAGCAGTTCCACCTTCTGAATGTTATGTATTCTTTCGATGAAACGGTTCAGTGCTTCAATGTCTTCCTCAGTATCATTGATATCCGGCACAACCACATGTCGTATCCAGCAAGGTTTCTCCAGTTCATTCATCATATCGATAACTTCGAACAACGTATCCTGCTTCCTGCCTGTGATGATTTCAAAGCGTTCCGGATCCGGGTGCTTGATATCCAGCAGTACCAGATCGCAGGCCGCAAGTGCATCATGGGTAAATTCATCCACGTATGTGCCGCTGATATCAAGAGCACTGCCAATTCCTTCTTTTTTCAGCGCTTCCATGGCCTGAATCAGGAATTCGCCCTGCATCAGAGGTTCTCCGCCGGAAAAGGTCACGCCGCCTTTATTTCCGTAATACGGGATTCCTCTGACGGCCCAGTGCACAATTTCTTCGATTTCTATGTCTTTGCCGCCATCGGTCTTCCAGGAATCCGGGTTGTGACAGTACAGACACCGTGCCGGACATCCCTGCATGAAAAATACGGTCCGGATTCCCGGTCCGTCTACAGCTCCAAATGTTTCAATGGAATGGATTCTGCCTTTCATCTCCAAACTCCTTTCTTTTATACTATATGAGGTGCCCACGCTTCGCAGGCACCTCATATAGTTTACATCATTTTTATATTTTTATCAAGGAATCGGATTTTCCAATTAGATGGACTGATGGAAGGTTCTTGCGATAACTTCCTTCTGGTGATTCTTGGACAGTGCATTGAATCTTACTGCGTATCCGGATACACGTACGGTTAAGCTTGGATACTTTTCAGGATTTTCATATGCATCTTCCAGCAGGCTTCTGTTCAGTACGTTTACGTTCAGGTGGTGTGCACCTCTGTTGAAGTAACCGTTCAGCAGGCTTACCAGAGTGTCCTTTCTTTCTTCTCTTTCCTTGCCCAGAGCTTCCGGTGTGATGGAGAAGGTGTTGGAAACACCATCCTGACAGGTATCCCAGTCAATCTTGGATACGGAGTTCAGGGAAGCAACTGCACCATGGCTGTCTCTTTCATGCATTGGGTTTGCACCAGGAGCAAACGGAGTACCAGCTCTTCTTCCGTCCGGAGTGTTACCAGTCTTCTTACCATACATTACGTTGGAAGTGATGGTCAGTACGGACAGAGTGTGTACAGCATTTCTGTAAGTCGGGTGCTTTCTCAGTTCTTCGATGGTTCTTTCGGAAATCTTCACTGCGATTTCGTCTACTCTGTCATCATC
>JAQXSU010000079.1 GCA_029219125.1 Bacillota bacterium | reverse complement strand
CCGCGTGACGGCAGTGACAGTGCTGTTTCCGGCATTTCATTCCACCATGGCTATCTATATCGCTTATTACGCATCCTGGTTTTCCTGCATGCTTCTGCTTATGGCAGAGTACAGGCTGATCATCCGGAAACAGATTTTGGAAACAGAAGAAGCTGTAGAGCTATAAAACAAGGGACATGACAGTAACCATACAGATAATACTTAGAATGATGGACATGGAATTGATGGCGCTGGACAGTCCCACGTCCTCTTTCAGTTCTGCCGTGAATGCCGGGACGATGGATGCAATGGGGCTGAAAGCCAGAATGGCGAGGGTCTGCCGTATTTCAAGACGGAACGGAAGGAGAAAGTAGAAGGCTGCCGAAAGGAGGGCTGCCGTCAGATACCGCAGGATAAGAATCCGGACAATGACCGGAAGCTGCGTTCTGTCTCCGGACAGATGGAATCCGACGCCGATCATGAGCATGGCCAGAAATGAATTGGAATTGCTGATAATCTCCGCCAGAGTCAGAACACACTGGGGAGGTGTCAGATGCAGAAGGCAGAGTGTGATCATGACAAGATAGGTGTCAAAAGGTATGGAGGAAAACAGTGTTTTAACAATCCGCAGGGCAAGGTGGCGGGTTTTCCCTCCTTTGACAGAAGAAGCTACCGCATAGGCTGAGCCCATGCAGATAAATGCATTTCCTGTATCGAAAAGGCTGGTGGTTATGATGCCTGCAGGTCCTAAAAAACTCTGGGTGAAAGGCAGAGCAAAGTTCCCGATGTTGTAGCCGGACAGATTGAGGATCTGAAAGGCCCGGATATTTTTTTCACTGTGCAGGCCGGATAAAAAGCCGAGAAGTATATACAGAATGCCTCCGCAGAAACCTAGCACAGCAACAAAGAGCATGGAAAGATCCAGTTCCATCCCGGAGAAATTATAGATAATCGCGGCCGGAAGTGTGATTCTAACAACGATTTTCGAAAGAACATCGAAATCTGCAGCTTTGAAAAAACCTTTTCTTCGAAGGAAATAACCGATAAAAATAATTGCGATGAATGATCCCGCTCTGGTCAATACGTTCGCCATTTATTACTCCTCTTTCTTCTGTCTTGTACTCCCCATCTGCGTCTTCATTACCCATCTTTATATTCTATACGAAAAAAACAGATTGTAAAGAGAAAAAAAACAGTGCAGCGGTAATCCACTGCACTGTTTTGGGATAAAAATCATTATGCTGCTTTCAACCGTCATTTCGAAACGCTACTTTGAAACAGCGGCAGTATACATAATGCCGCTGTTGAACAGCACCAGCAGTCTAATGGTTTTACCTGCGTCCAGGAGCTGCTCCATGGCGTTCTCTGCGAAGGTAAGACAGCCGTCCTCCGTGATGGAGATGCCGTCATAGCGGAATTTGTGGTTGCCGGTAACGCGACGGCAGGTGTCAGGAATGTCTGCCAGATCCTCTTCTGCGTAGTAACAGATTGTGCCGTGGTCACCAAATGTTTCCCGCCGTCCTTCCAGGAAATCCTTCGGAAGGGCGACTCGGCCTTCTTCTGCAGTGAGTGCCCAGAGGCCAGGTCTGTCGGCTGCCGGAATCAGGGTTGCCTGACGGTAGCTACGCACATAATTACCGGCCCCATCCTGCTTTTTATGTAGGAAATAGGCAGCCCGGCGGTACCAGCATTTATCCAGCTGCGACTGGCGATATTCCCTGTGGGCTGTATCGGCATCGCTGTCTGTGCCGGGGTCATTGGAGTAATAGACGTATTCACCCAGTTCCTCATTGAAATAATAGCCAACGATGGTAATGAGATGACCGTTGGTATGGCCGGGTGCGTTGATCAGATAAGGCTGATCATCATTGTCCTTGCTGCTGTACTTTACAGAAAAGCCGACGGCATATCCCTTCGTCAGCTCCTGACGGACTGCCTCAAAGCTGGAATAGGAAACATAGCTTTCATAGCCGTAGGATCCTGCAGCAGCGCAGGTGAAGCTCCAGTTGCCGTTGCCGCCGAAGGCGTAATCATAGTTGACCAGTGTTACGTCCTCAGGAAGCAGATCAGCGCCCTGCCCGTTCATCAGCATGGTTATGCTCGTAGCAGAGCAGATGACATTCCCGTAATCGGGATCGCGGACCATCTGGGAAAGCGCCGGCGTGTCAAGAAGAACAGAAGCCGCAGGCTCCACGGGTTCTTCCGGATAAGAGCAGTCAGACTGCCAGGTCGGGTCGTTTGTGTTTTTCCATGTGGCAGCCAGAAGTCGCAGAGAAGGAAGCACCTTACATCCTTCCTCTGCATGAAGAACAGCCTTCAGCTGAAAGGCGGACGCAGTCAGGCTGCCGCGGACATTGAGAGAGCTGTCACCACCGCAGTAACGGGAATTGGCGAAGACCCAGCCGTTTTCTTCCTCACTGTCTTTTCTTGGATGGGAATCCTGCTGATGCGGGCAGCTGCGGGCAATATAAGGGCTCCATTTTCCCCAGGAAATCCAGTCGCTCCATCCGTCGTATATGATGCCGTTTGGATCTGTCCAGCCATCGTACTCCGGCAGATAGACCCGCGCGAAAATCTCTGTATAGGAACCTTCGGGTGTCTCTGCATTCCAGGAAGCGACGAGATCATTAAACGGCTTTTCTGTTTCATAGATCTGCGAAAGATAGAAAGCCTCGCCTGCCGATTCCATACGGAGAATCGCACTGTCCGAGGTTTCAGTCAGGATCAGCCCGGACATCTGCCCGGAAGAGAATGCGTCGGCTGTGGTCAGCTTGACGTGGTTGCCGGTGATGGATATACGACCGGCGAAATTATTGTTTTTCATTTGAAAACACTCCTGTTAATCTGGATTTATTTCGTATTAGCAAAATCAATCGGGTCATAACTGGATTATAGCAAATTGGCCGATTCGTGTAAAGAAAAGTACCGAAAAGAAAATTGTTTATATTATTAATCCAAAAGCATAAAGTAATAAGGCATATCGGATTTTTTCAGATTTCACCCTCTGAAAAGCGGAATGCTTATGCATAATCCAACTTATGCAGAGGCAGGAATTGGGGTGAAGAACAGGATGAAAAGCAAAGCGCAGATGCAAAAAAAAGAAAGGAATGCTGTGGCGATTTTGTTCAAATTTCAATGGTTTTTCCGGCATAAAATGTACGTGAAAAAAAACTCAGAAAGTTTGTTAAAAAAGTAGCATACTCGCTTGACTTTTCTATACCAAAGGGGTAAGATGGACAATGAAGATGTATACAAAACACAGCTCTGATAGCAAAGAGTTTTGGCAAAGGAGGAGTTTTTCAATGAGTACAAATCACGACGCAGCAGAAGTCATCAAGAAGATTCTGTCACTTCTGCCAGGCGTGGATTGCGGCGGTTTCGGCGGTTGTGGCAAGGCAACCTGTGCGGAATGTGCGGAAGCCATCGCATCTGCGAAGGATGCTGCTATGTGTCCGGCTGTGAAACAGGAAACAGTGGACGAAATTGCAGCAGTACTGGGCGTGGAATCCGTTCCTGCGAAGGATGAGATCGCCTTTATTGCGTGCAGCGGAAGAGCTGCCGGAAAAGCCAGGTTCGCTGGCGCAGGGTCCTGCAGGGAAGCCGTTGAGGCAGGCTTCGTAAGGGGCGAGTGTAAGAGCGGCTGTGTAGGCGTTGGTTCCTGCATGGACGTATGTAAATTCGATGCGATGAAACTGGAACTTGGAAAGGTTGTCATCGATAAGGAAAAATGTACAGGGTGCGGAGCCTGCGCCAACGCAGCAGTCTGTCCGCAATATATCATCAGAATGGTTCCGGCTGACGCAACCAACTTCATCCCGTGTTCTTCCACAGAAGAGGACGATGAAGTAGTAAGAAAGACCTGCGGCTTCGGATGTATCGCCTGCGGAGAATGCGAACGCGCATGTCCGGAAGGTGCAGTTTCCATTATTGATAATCACGCAGTCATCGACTATGACAAGTGTGTCGGCTGTGTGGCTTGTACTGTAAAGTGCAGAAAGAAAATCATCGTAGACACCATGCATGATCTGACTGTGCTGAAGGATAAAGTTGCTTTCGTAAGATGCAGCGGCGGAAACCGTGCTTCCGAGAAATATAAGGAAATGGGAATCCAGACATGTACAGAAGCTGCCAGGCTGAACCCGAAGGACTACGGTCTTTGCACCACCGGCTGCCTGGGACAGGGCACCTGTACCGGCGTATGCCGCTACGGCGCGCTGACCATTGTAAACGGAACTGCCAAGGTAGATCCGGACAAGTGCGTCGGATGTAAGGATTGTACATATGCATGTCCGAAGAAGCTGATTGTTATGGTTCCATATAAGGGAATCAAGATGGTGCCATGTTCTTCCGAAGACGATTATGAAGATAAAGCAGCAGTCTGCGACTCCGGCTGTATCGCCTGCGGAGACTGCAAGGCCAACTGCCCGAACGGCGCCATTTACGCAGAAGGCAAGCATGCGGTCATCGATCCGGAAATCTGTGAAGACTGCAAGGTATGTCAGTATATGTGCGCAAGAGGTGTTATTAAGGAACAGGCAGTTCCTGAATACATCTTCTTACAGAGAGAAGCCCTTGGACTTCAGGAAGGAGAGTGATTCAGGTGAGAAAATTAAAGACTATGGATGGAAACACCGCGGCCGCTCATGTAGCTTATGCCTTCTCTGAGGTTGCAGCGATTTACCCGATTACACCATCTTCCCCGATGGCAGAGAGCATGGACGAATGGGTTTCCCAGGACAGAACCAATATCTTTGGAGAAAAAGTTAAAATCGTAGAAATGCAGTCCGAAGGCGGCGCAGCAGGTGCAGTACACGGTGCCATCACCGCAGGTTCCTATACCTCCACCTTTACCGCTTCCCAGGGTCTGCTTCTGATGATTCCGAATATGTATAAACTGGCAGGAGAACAGACACCGACCGTATTCCACGTGGCAGCAAGAGCGCTGGCAACTCACGCCCTGTCCATCTTCGGTGACCACTCCGACGTGATGGGATGCCGTCAGACCGGTTTTGCCATGCTGTGCTCCAACAGCGTACAGCAGGTTATGGACCTGGCTGCCGTTGCACATCTGGCTACCATCGCCGGCAAACTGCCGATGCTTCATTTCTTCGACGGTTTCAGAACCTCCCACGAAAATCAGAAGATTGAAATGTGGGACTATGAAGATCTGAAGGAAATGGTTGACTGGGATGCAGTAAAGCGGTTCAAGCAGAATGCGCTGCATCCGATGAATCCGCACAGCAGAGGTTCCGCTGAGCAGCCGGAAACCTTCTTCCAGCACAGAGAAGCCTGCAACCCGGCTTACCTGGAAACTGCGGATATCGTCAATGAATACATGGAAAAAGTCAATGCCAGGATTGGCACAGACTATAAGCCGTTCAACTACTATGGCGCGCCGGACGCAGAAGAAATCATCGTAGCGATGGGCTCCGTCTGCGATGCTGCAGAAGAACTGATTGACTACCTGAACGGGAAAGGAAAGAAAGTCGGCATCATCGAAGTACATCTGTACCGTCCGTTCTCTCAGAAGTATCTGCTGAATGTAATGCCTAAGACGGCGAAGAAGATTGCAGTTCTGGACAGAACCAAGGAACCGGGCGGCATGGGCGAGCCTCTGTTCCTGGACATCGTAGCTGCACTGAGAGGCACTGAATTCGAAAACTGCTTTGTATGCGGCGGACGTTACGGTCTGGGTTCCAAGGATACCCAGCCTGGAGATATTCTGGCTGTTTATGAAAATCTGTGGAGCGAATCTCCGAAGAAGGAATTCACCATCTCCATTACAGACGATGTGACAGGACTGTCACTGCCGGTAACCGAAAATCCGGATGTGGCTCCGAAGGGAACCAAGGCCTGCAAGTTCTGGGGTCTGGGTGCTGACGGAACCGTTGGCGCCAACAAGAACTCCGTAAAGATTATTGGTGACCACACAGATAAAAAGGTACAGGCATACTTCCAGTATGACTCCAAGAAATCCGGCGGCGTAACCATCTCCCACCTGCGTTTCGGTGATGAGCCGATTAAGTCCACCTACTATGTAAAGCAGGCTGACTTCGTTGCATGCCATAACTCTGCATATCTGTACAGATATGAAATGGTACAGGATGTGAAACCGGGCGGATTCTTCCTGCTGAACTGCGTATGGAATGATGAAGAGCTGGATCACCACCTGCCTGCCAAAGTGAAGAGATATATCGCCAATAACAACGTACAGTTCTACACCTGCGACGCCGTATCCATTGCCAAGGAAATCGGTCTGGGTGCAAGAAGAACCAATACTGTACTTCAGGCAGCATTCTTCAAGCTGGCTGACATCATTCCAATCGATGATGCAGTAGGCTATATGAAGGACGCCATCCAGAAGACCTACGGCAAGAAGGGTGAAAACATCGTAAAGATGAACCAGGCTGCTGTGGATGCCGGTGTAAACCATATTCATAAAGTGGAAATTCCGGAAAGCTGGAAGACCGCAGAAGAAACCGAAGAAGCGAAGAAACTGGTTGGACGCAATGAGCAGCAGACAGAATATCTGAACAAGGTTCTGGTACCAACCAACACCCTGACCGGTGATGCCGTTCCTGTTTCCACCTTCCTGGATACAGCAAACGGTATGATTCCGGCTGGTACCGCCGCTTACGAAAAGCGTGGCATCGCTGCAGATGTACCAAAGTGGAACATGAAGAACTGCATGCAGTGCAACTGGTGTTCTTATGTATGTCCGCACGGCGTTATCCGTCCGTTCGTTCTGACTGACGAAGAAGTGGCAGAAGGCGAAGTGACCGGAACCCTGACCATGAAGGGTGCCAAGGACAAGAAGTTCACCCTGGCAATTTCTGCTCTGGACTGCACCGGCTGCGGTTCCTGCGCACAGGTTTGCCCGGCCAGAAACAAAGCTCTGGAAATGATTCCGGCAGAAGACGAATATGTAAATGCACAGCAGGAAAGATTTACTTACCTGTTTGATCATATCGACGAAAAGGAAACACCGTTCAAGGCAGATACCGTAAAGGGATCCCAGTTCAGACAGCCTCTGATGGAATTCTCCGGCGCATGCCCGGGCTGCGGTGAATCTCCTTACGCCAAGCTGATCACTCAGCTCTTTGGTGACAGAATGTACATTGCCAACGCAACCGGCTGCTCCTCCATCTGGGGCTGCTCCGCACCGGCAACTCCGTACACCGTAAACAAGGAAGGCAGAGGTCCTGCATGGGCAAACTCCCTGTTCGAGGACAACGCAGAATTCGGTCTCGGCATGGCCATTTCCGTCAATGCGAGAAGAAACGAAATGAAGTCTGCCGTAGAACGTCTGGTTGACGTGGTTGGCGTTCCTGCAAAAGCATGGCTGGCTACCATGAATGATGCAGAACATGCGGAAAAGACCGGCGAAATCCTTCTGGCCAAGTGTGAAGAACTGGCTGCTTCCAACGAAGATGCCGCTTACGTTGTTGCCAACAAGGATATGCTGATCAAGCCGTCCATGTGGATCTTCGGCGGTGACGGCTGGGCTTACGATATCGGTTACGGCGGTCTGGACCACGTTCTGGCATCCGGTGAAAACGTAAACGTGATGGTATTCGATACCGAAGTTTACTCCAACACAGGCGGTCAGTCCTCCAAGGCTACTCCGATCGGTGCAGTTGCCAAATTCGCAGCTTCCGGTAAGGCAGTAAAGAAAAAGGATCTGGCACAGATTGCCATGGCATACGGCTATGTATATGTAGCCCAGATTGCAATGGGTGCAAACCCTGAACAGACCCTGAAGGCAATCCGCGAAGCAGAAGCTTATGACGGTCCTTCCCTGATTATCGCATACGCTCCTTGTATCAACCACGGCGTGAAGGCCGGCATGAACAAGGCGATGCTGGAAATGAAGAATGCAGTTCGTTCCGGTTACTGGAACCTGCTGAGATACAACCCTGCTCTGGCTGCAGAAGGCAAGAATCCGCTGTCTATCGACAGTGCAGCTCCGACCGAAAGCTACAGAGACTTCATCATGGGTGAAGTTCGTTACAACTCCCTGAAGCTGAAGTTCCCTGAAAGAGCAGAAGAACTCTTCGAAAAGGCAGAAGAAATGGCAAACGAAAGATATGCTACTCTGATGAACCGTAAGAAGAGCCTGGATAATTAGGAAAGGAGGATGAAGACATATGAAAATGTTTGAAGTAACTTATAAAAGAAGACTCAATGACAACATGGTATGGCTGAAGGTCTACGCACCTCTGGTTGCGAAGCATGCGAAGCCGGGTCAGTTCATCATCCTTCGTACCGATGAATATGGTGAGAGAATCCCTCTCACCATGGCTGGTCATGATGAAAAAGACGGTACCATTGATCTGATCTATGCTGCTGTAGGCAGAACCACCATGCTGATGGATCAGCTGGAAGAAGGCGACTGCTTCGCAGACATCGTAGGCCCTCTGGGAAGACCGACCCACATGGAAGGTCTGAAGAAGGTCTGCGTGGTTGGCGGGGGTACCGGAAACGCACTGGCATATCCTCTGGCAACCGGTATGAAGAAAGCCGGCGTGGAAGTGGATATGATCGAAGGCTTTAAGAATAAAGAACTGGTTATTCTGGAAGATGAATTCCGCGCCGGTGTGGATCGTCTGTACGTGGTAACCGATGACGGTTCCTACGGCGAAAAGATGTTTACCACCCAGAAGCTGGAACAGCTGATTCAGGAAGGCAACGAATACGATGAAATCGTGGCCGTAGGACCTCCGATTATGATGAAACTGGTTTGCCAGATTGCTGAAAAATACAACATTCATTCCATCGCTTCCCTGACCGCATACATGATCGACGGTACAGGCATGTGCGGCGGCTGCCGGTGCAAAATCGGCGGAGAAGACAAGTTCGTATGCGTAGATGGACCTGAATTTGACGGAAGCCTGGTTGACTGGGACGACCTGATCAAGAGAAGCAACTACTATAAGGATCAGGAAGCCCACGACAGAGCACATGTATGCAGACTGACAGGAGGTGTTCGTTACAATGATTAATTTAGTAAGAGAAAAGAACCCGATGCCGGAACAGGCTCCTGACGTAAGAAATAAAAACTTCCTCGAAGTGTGCACAGGCTACACGGAGGAAATGGCTATCAGAGAAGCCATGCGGTGCCTGAAGTGCCGCAAGCGGCCTTGCATGACAGGCTGCCCGGTTATGGTTAAGATTCCTGATTTTATCGCCAAGGTAGCAGAAGGAGACTTCGAGGCTGCTTATCAGATCATCAGTGAAACCAGTTCCCTGCCTGCCATCTGCGGCCGTGTTTGTCCGCAGGAAAACCAATGCGAGGGCAAGTGCGTTCACGCCATTAAGGGCGAAGCAGTCGGCATCGGCCGTCTGGAACGTTTCGTAGCAGACTGGCATGCAGCAAACTTCGGCGATGTGGAAATTCAGCCGGCAGAGTCCAACGGACACAAGGTTGCTGTCATCGGTGCAGGCCCTGCAGGTCTGGCATGCGCAGGCGACCTGATCAACAAAGGCTACGATGTAACGGTATATGAAGCACTCCATAAGACCGGCGGCGTGCTGGTATATGGTATTCCGCAGTTCCGTCTGCCGAAGGAAATCGTAGCTGCAGAAGTTGCCAAGCTGGAAGCCAAGGGCGTAAAGTTTGTGACCAACGCAGTGGTAGGCCGTGCCTTCACTGTAGATGAACTGATGAAAGAAGAAGGCTTTGAATCCGTATTCATCGGAACCGGTGCAGGACTTCCTTCCTTCATGAATATTCCGGGTGAAAACCTGATCGGCGTATGCTCTGCCAACGAATATCTGACCCGTATCAACCTGATGAAGGCATACCTGGATGAATATGATACTCCGATTATGCATGCAGATAAGATTGCCATCGTGGGCGGCGGAAACGTAGCCATGGACGCAGCACGCTGCGCGAAGCGCATGGGCGCCAGCGAAGTATATATCATCTACCGCCGCAGCATGGACGAACTGCCTGCAAGAGCAGAAGAAGTGCACCATGCCATGGAAGAAGGCATCGTCTTCAAGCTGCTGACCAACCCGGTAGAGATCAAAGGCGATGAAAACGGTGTGGTAACCGGTATTGAATGCGTCAGCATGGAACTGGGAGAACCGGATGCATCCGGAAGAAGAAAACCGGTCGTCGTGGAAGGCTCCAACCATGTGATTCCTGTGGATATGGTTATCATGTCCATCGGTACCAAGCTGAATACCCTGATTCTGGATACCACCGAAAAGCTGGAAGCCAACAAGAAGGGCGGAATCGGCACAGACGATGCGGCTGCTACCAACCGCGAAGGCATCTTTGCCGGCGGCGATGCAGTAACCGGTGCTGCTACTGTAATCAAGGCCATGGGTGCAGGAAAGAAAGCTGCAGCCAGCATTGATGCATACCTTGCCGGAAAATAAAGTACGGACAAAGAAACAATTGTAAATCAGAAGGAGCAGTCTCGACGGCTGCTCCTTTTCACACAAGGGAAAAGAATGGGAAACGACGGGAAGGAAATTGCAATGAACTTTTTAGAAGAAAGAATACAGAAAGACGGCATTGTACGGGAAGGAAACGTGCTGAAGGTGGACAGCTTCCTGAATCATCAGATGGATATCGGTCTGTTCGACCAGATGGGCGCAGAATGGAAGGTGCGGTTTGCCGACAGACCAATTAACAAAATCCTCACCATCGAGGCATCCGGCATCGGCATCGCCTGCATTGCCGCGCGGCATTTCGGTGTGCCGGTGGTTTTCGCCAAGAAGTCCAAGAGCATAAACATTGCAGGAGACGTCTATGTGGCAGAGGTGGAATCCTTTACCCATAAAAATGTGAACCAGGTCATCGTGTCCAAAGATTTTTTAGGTCCGGAGGACCATGTGCTGATTATTGACGATTTCCTGGCCAACGGATGCGCCCTGCAGGGCCTGATTTCCATCGTCCAGCAGGCAGGGGGAACCGTGGAGGGCATCGGCATCGCCGTAGAAAAAGGCTTTCAGAACGGCGGCAAGATTATCCGCAATCTTGGATACCAGCTGGAATCCCTTGCTATCGTTGACGCCATGGATCCCACAACCGGAGCAATCACCTTCCGGGCGCAATAGAATAAAACGGAAAAGCAATATTATGCAGAATATTAAGCAGAAAAAAACGCCGGCTCCCATTTAGTGGTGCAACTTAGGGATACGCAATCCCGGAAAAATATCGGCATAGTTGGTATGTATTTACCGGCTATGCCGATTTTTCTGTATTTGTTACGGTTGGCGGCGTAAATTCACCGATGCAATTCCAAACGATTCGGATGCGCTGAACCTTCTGCCCGTCAATCCGCTCTGCCTGGTACACATACACCTTCTCCACAAATTCCCGGACGATTTCAGCGGTGAGTTCCTGCACATCCGTATACTTGCGTACAAGGGCCAGGAAGTGGTCAACATTGACGGAGCGGTCTTTCTCGGCGGCAAGCAGCGTTTTCAGTTCTGCCACCCGGCTCTCCAGTCCTTTCTGCTCCTCTTCATAGTTAGCCGTC
>JAQXSU010000078.1 GCA_029219125.1 Bacillota bacterium | reverse complement strand
CAACCGACAGCAATGACCAGGTGCGTTTCGCATCAGCCCATTTCAGCGCCTATGACCGGAAAATGTCTGCAGACGGAAGATGCTGGTATATTCCGATGATGTTCAACGAGCTTCCGTTTCTCTGGGTCAATAATAACTGTGAAATTGATATCGCCATGTTCCAGGTGGCGCCGATGGATGAGCACGGCAATTTCAACATAGGGCCGCAGGTTGCAGATATGTGGGGCGTCATTAAATCGGCGAAGATGGTTATCGTGGAAGTCAATGAGAACATGCCCATTGCCCATGGTTATCAGACCCAGCTGAACCTGTACGGCATAGACTATGTGGTGGAAGGAAGCAATACACCGCTGACAGAGCTGGCAACCAAAGAACCGTCGGAAATCGATAAGAAGATTGCCAGTCACATCGTGCCGAGGATCAAGAGCCACAGTACCCTTCAGCTGGGAATTGGAAGCCTGCCGCTGTGTATCGGTTCCATGCTGGCAGAATCCGATCAGAGAAATATCAATGCACATACCGAGATGTTCACCGATGCCTATGTGGATCTCTTTGAAGCCGGGAAACTGACAGGGAACAAGCCGTTTGACAAGGGAAAAGCCGTTTATACCTTTGCCGGTGGAAGCAAGAGACTGTATGATTTCATCGATGACAATCCAATCTGCTGCAGTGCGCCGGTGGACTACGTGAATAATATCGCAACGATAGCAAAAATCGATAATTTTGTATCTGTCAACAGCTGTATTCAGGTAGACCTGTATGGGCAAGTATGCTCAGAGTCCGCCGGCCGCCGCCAGATCAGCGGAACCGGCGGGCAGCTGGATTTCGTTCTGGGTGCTTATCAGTCGGCCGGAGGGCAGAGTTTCCTGTGCACACCATCCACCAGAACACTGCCTGACGGGACCGTGGAATCTCTGATTTCTCCTTTGCTCCCGCCAGGTGCGATCGTAACCACACCGCGTATGGCGACCAACTTCATCGTAACGGAGTATGGTGCAGCCGACCTGAAAGGAAAGACCACCTGGGAAAGAGCGGAGCTTCTGATCAATATCGCACATCCTGATTTCAGGGATGACCTGATCAAAGAAGCAGAGAAGATGGGAATCTGGAAGAACTCCAGCAAGCTGCTGTAAAACCAGAGAGAAAAAAGACCCGGCGAGCATCGCATATTCGTTGCGCTGCCTGCCGGGTTTTGTAATATCAGCTGTAATTCGTTTTTCAGAACCTGCCGTGTCAGTTAATCTTCGTCGTGATCGTCATGATCATCATCCTCGTCATGATCATCCCAATCGTCATCCCAATCGTCATCCCAATCATCATCTTCCATGCGCTCGCTGTCATAATCCCGGATTTTTCCGGTGGTGGCATCAATCTCATATTCATATTCCATACCGCCGGCATAAAATTCGATCTCATAATCATAGTGACCGTCATCCTTGTCCAGCTTGGCCTTGGTGAAGGTCGCTGCGGAAGCTTTGACACCGGCATGATTCAGTGCGATGGATTTGGCTTTATCCACGCCAATGTAATTGGAAGATGGCTGGCTGGTTCCGGCAGAAGACTGACCGGAAGTTGTTTGGCCGGAAGTCGTTTGACCGGAAGGCGTCTGACCGGAAGCAAGTGGTGTTTCGGAAACATTCTCTGCGGAATCCACCGTTTCCTTGCTGAAAGCGATGATGGAGCCGGTGGCAGCGTCCACCTCATAATCGTACTCCGTGGATCCCTTTACGAATTCAAATTCATACACAAGACGTCCGTCATCGGAATCTTTCTTGCTCTTGGTGAAGGTAACATCTTTTTCGGTTACGCCTGCATGGGTCAGTGCAGCGGTTTTCGCTTTCTCCAGGCCGATATCTCTGGCTTCCTCTGCCGTCACGATTTTTCCGTCCGGCGTTTCAATTTCAGATTCCAGAATTGTCCCATCGGCTGCCTTGATGGTGTATTCGTATTCAAATCCGTTGGCTTCGAAATACACATCGTAGACCTCCAGACCGTCTTCCTTATCAAAGCTGCCTTTCAGGTTCTGAACCTGGTCCTGCTTCAGACCTGCGTCGGCCAGAGCTACAGCGATGCTCTTTTCCAGACCGATTCCCCTGTTCTGGCTGTTTGCTGCACCTGCGGCGGTTGTGGCCAGGTAGATGCAGCCGATGATCACAACGGCAGCTATGACAGCCGCAGCGATTTTCTTTTTCGGTGTGTTCAAAATGTTTTTCATATTTCTAAATCCCCTTTCACTTGTTTCTTAGTTTATGGCCTAAGTATAGTCTGTCAAGATTAAAAGAAGATTAGAGCTTGTAATTTTTTTATTTTTTCGCAAAATATTTTCGCCCGGCTTTTTCTAAAGAATGACACCGCCACCCAGCACCACGTCACCGTCGTAGAGAACGGCCGCCTGTCCGGGTGTCACGGCTCGCTGCGGAAGGTCGAAGGAAAGGTGGACTGTTCCATCTTCGGAAACAGAAACTGCGGTCCACGCCTCGGGATGACGGTAGCGCAGCTTGGCTTTGCAGCCACACTGGAATCGACCCCGCCACTCATTGCAATTAATGCTTTCATGTTTTGCGATCCTTTCCTGATTAGTAAATATTTTTTTACCTGTTTTTTCAGACGTTTATCCGAAGATACGGCCAGATGGGTGCCGACAGACTGAAACAGCTGGATTAGTACAATCAAAAGAATGACCGCCAGCAGAATAACCAGATACTGGTATCGATAATAGCCATAGTTAATGGCGATTTTGCCCAGTCCGCCTCCGCCAGAGCTTTGTCCTGCAGTCCCACCAGCCGGAGAAGCTCCATGCCCTTTTCTCTGGCTTCTGCCTGTTTCACGCCGGCAAGCTCCAGGGGAAAACAGACATTTTTCAGACAGTTTCGCTGCATGAGCAGATTGAAGTTCTGAAAAATCATGGTGATTTCCTGCCTTTTTTTCGAAGTGCAGATTCAGAAAGTTGGCTCAGGTCACAGCCATCGATTTCTATGGTTCCGGCACTTGGCCGTTCCAGCATATTGATACATCGAACCAGGGTGCTTTTCCCGGCGCCGCTCATGCCGATAATACCGAAAATATCCCCATCTTTAATAGAAAGGGATACATCCTTCAATGCCTCCACCGGATGACCGGCAGAGGCAAAAGTTTTCGTCAGGTGTTTTATGGATTAGCCACAATCGGAAGAGTTACAGTAAAAATGCTCCCCTGTCCCATACGGCTTTCTGCGCGGACGCTGCCGCCGTGAAGTTCTGCAATTTCCTTCACCATTGCCAGGCCCAGACCCACGCCGGACTGCTCCGGGGACCGGGCGCTGTCTGCCTGATAGAATCTGGACCAGATATGGGGAAGATCCTCCGGAGAAATACCGATACCGTCATCGGAAACCATGAGAAGGATCTGCTGCTGCTCCTGCCGGAGAGAAACCTCCACATAGCCCCCATCTCTGCCGTATTTGATCCCGTTGCTGATGAGATTTTCCAGAACCCTGGAAAAAAGATGGCGGTCGACGAGAGCGGAAATCCCGGCGGATATATTTTGTCGGATCGTAATTGGGCGATGACATAAGGACTGCTGCTCATTGCAGATATCCACAGCAAGCCGGCTCAGATCGGTGGTTTCCATCTGCAGTGGCTCACGGCCCTGCTCCAGCCTGGAAAAGAACAGGAGCTGGGTGATCATGTCTTTCATTTTCAGACCCTGGGACTGGATCACTTCCAGGGCTTCCCGGTACTCTTCGGGCCGTTCATCCAGCTCCAGAGAATATTCACATTGACTCAGGATCACAGAAACCGGTGTACGGAGCTCGTGGGACACATCGGAGGTAAACTGTTTTTCCCGCTGAAATGCTCCTTCCAGCCGGTCAAACATATCGTTATAAGACGATGCAAGCTTGTGAAGCTCATCTCTGCCCGGCGGCAGGTCGATCCGGCGGGACAGTTCGTTTCCGCTGGTGATGGATTCAGCGGTTTCCATGATTTTCTGGACCGGTGCGAAAGAACGGCGGGTGATGAGATAGCCGATCAGCACGGAAAGGACGGCCAGGGCAGGAAGCAGATACATGACAAGCTTCATGATGGAAGACAGAAGATGGGTGCCTTCCCGCTGGGAAGCCACGCCGCGAAGCCAGAGACCGTCCAGATTTTCTCCCTGAAGAGGGCGCTCGTAGATATAGTAGCGGTCGCCTTTATATTTGATGGGGCTTACCTGAGTAAAGGTGAAGATCTGGCTTTGGTTCAGCCGGACCGGACATTCGCCGTAAAGCAGGTTGTTCTCCTTATCGATGAGGCAGGTGTAAATTCCGTTTCTGTAGTCGCAGAAATCATCGTCAATCTCCAGAAAGCCGTCACCAAAAGAAAGATACTGATCGCCCAGTTCGGCTTCCTGACCGGCGAGAGAATTGAGAAATTCGATCTCCTGCGCATTGGCATCTACCTGTGAGGCAAGCTGGGTTTTGATATCGGTATTGAAGACCGACTGGCTGATGGAAAAGGTGAGGACCAGGGTGATTCCCACAATGAGAAGGATGGAGAGGGAAAACCAGATCATGATTTTCATCCGTATACTTATGGAGTTTCTCTTCATGGTGCATCCTCCTCGCAGCGCAGTACATAACCGACGCCCCGAACCGTATGGATCAGCTTCGGGGAAAAGCCTTCGTCGATTTTTTTCCGAAGATAACGGATGTAGACGTCGACCACGTTGGTGCCGCCTTCATAGTCGAAATTCCACAGGTTGTTTTCGATCTTTTCCCGGGAAAGGACCAGACCCTGATTTCGGATCAGGTATTCCAGCAGGGAAAATTCACGAGCGGACAGACTGATACTTTTGCCGCCGCGGGTGACCTGGCGGGACGCGGTGTCCAGGGTCAGATCTGCCAGCCTGTAAATGCTGCCGGCGGATGGGCTGATTGCTGACTTTCGGGTAAGAACCCGGATCCGGGCCAGAAGTTCTTCGAAAGAAAAAGGCTTCACCAGGTAGTCGCTGGCGCCAAGGTCCAGTCCGCATACCCGGTCCTCTATGGCATCCCGGGCCGTGAGAAAGAGGACAGGTGTCAGGTCTCCCCGGTCCCGCATCTGTTTCAGCAGAGTGAAGCCATCTTTTTTCGGCATCATTACATCGAAAACGGCACCATCATAAGAAGCCATGGAAAGATAATCCATGGCTTCTTCTCCGTCAAAGCAGCTGTCTACCGAGTAGCCTTCCGCAGTGAGCTTCTTCGTAATCAGTTTATTCAGATTTTTTTCATCTTCTGCAACCAGTAAACGCATCTTAACCCTCCGACGTGCTGCCGGGCTTGCTTCCCGGCGTATGTTACTTCAGCAGATCCAGAATCTCGTCTTTCTTTCTGTAGCCGATGGCAGTGGTGACCACTTCCCCGTTCTGGAAAATCAGAAGGGTCGGGATGCTCATGACACCGTAGCGGATGGAAAGTTCTCCTTCTTCATCCACGTTGACTTTGCAGACCTTGATGTCGTCCCGCTCCATGGCAACCTGTTCCACTTCCGGTGCGATCATTTTGCACGGGCCGCACCAGGATGCCCAGAAATCCACCAGCACAGGTTTATCGGACTGTAATACTTCTGCTTCAAAATTGTCTTTTGTAATATTCGTAATCATATGAATTCCTCCTCGTATGCATATCGCGTTGTTCTATATTCATACTATACCCGGAAAGCGGATTTTGAAAAGGAAGAATTCACGGAATGTATATTGATTATAGCAGAAAAACATTAAAATAAAATGAGAGAAGAGAACTGGAAACACGACATTTACGGTAAATCTGTCCATTGAAACAGAAGGGCTGATATGGTAAAATAATAAGTTGAATTACAACTGAAAAATGTGCGAAAAAAGCATGGAAATAAGCATAGAAAGAAGTACAGAAAGGACAGGGGTATGCCGAAATTCAGTGTAAAAAAACCGATGACCGTTTTCGTCATTGTCGTCGTGATCATCGCTCTGGGAATCGTATCCACTCTGAA
>JAQXSU010000077.1 GCA_029219125.1 Bacillota bacterium | reverse complement strand
GCCTTATGTGATAACGGCTCACCCAGAAATTCCTGATAGGTTCTCTGTACTGCTGTGTTTTCGTGAGAGAATCGAATCGGATTGTTTACATCCAGACCATACAGCTTCTTTCCTCGTGCTTCAGCAGCTTCGATTCCTTCTCGGAACGGTTGCCCGCCGCCTCCGACGCAGCCGCCCGGGCATGCCATAACTTCCACGAAGTCATATTCCACTTCTCCGCGTTTTACGGCCTCAATCAGTCTGCGGGTATTTCCCAGACCGCTGACTACAGCCACACGCAGTTTCGTTCCCGCCAAATCAAACGTTGCTTCTTTCCATCCTTTGATGCCGCGCACTTCAGAAAATACATCCGGCTGAGGGTTTTCTCCTGTTACCAGGAAATAGGCACTGCGAAGCGCTGCTTCCATAACACCGCCTGTCGTTCCGAAAATGACGGCAGCGCCGGAACCTTCACCGAAAATATCATCAAATGGCGCTTCCCGGAGATTTTGTGCGGCAATTGCATCTGCACGGATAAAGCGATCCAGTTCCCTTGTTGTCAGAACCAGGTCCACATCGCTGCCGCAGCCGCTGCTGTTTACAGCCTCTGCACTACGTTCATACTTTTTGCTGACGCAAGGCATGATAGAAATGGAGAATACTTTCTTCGGATCCAGGCCCAGATTATCTGCAATATATGTCTTGGCCATGGCACCAAACATCTGCTGCGGTGACTTGGCTGTAGACAGATTCGGTATCAGTTCCGGGTACTGGGTCTTGACAAACCGCAGCCAGCCAGGACAGCAGGAAGTAAACATCGGCCACTGGTAATCTTCACGGTGGGACAGACGTTCCAGGAATTCACTTCCCTCTTCCATGATGGTAAGGTCTGCACTGTAATTGGTATCAAATACATAGTCGACGCCAATCATCTTCAGCGCATGAACCAGTTTTCCGGTGGTAGCCTGTACATCGTTCAAGCCGATATCTTGTCCCCATGCAGTACGAACGGCCGGTGCAATCTGTGCCACTGTGACCACATCCGGATTTGCCAGTGCATCATTCAGGATGCCTCTGTCATCTCTTTCTGTCAGTGCACCAACCGGGCAATGGGTAATACACTGTCCGCAAAGCGTACAGTCAGATTCATTGAACTCTATGTTTTTCGTTGTTCCTACAACCGTTCTGTATCCGGAACTGCGCAGATCCCAGACATTCATGGTCTGCACCTTATCACAGATCTGAATGCAACGCATGCACTTCACGCATTTGGTTGCATCTTTAATGAGCGGAAGTTTATTGTCCCAGCGAAACACATCGGCAATATTCTCATATTCGCTGCTGAATACACCCAGATTATTTGCAATATCCTGCAGCGTGCAGTTTCCACTGCGGATGCAGCTGGTACAATTGGACTGATGATCGGAAAGAATCAGCTCCACATTGATCTTACGGTTTCTTCTGACACGCGGGCTGTTGGTGAGTACCTCCATTCCCTCCTGACAGACAGTATTGCATGCAGTTACCATTTTATTATGCCCTGCCAGTTCCACGATACAGACGCGGCAGGCACCGATTTCATTGATTTCCTTCAGATAGCAGAGATGAGGAATTTCCACACCCACCTGACGGGCTGCTTCCATAATGGTGGTACCTTCTGCTACACTGATTTTCTGCCCGTTTATTTTCAGGTTTACCATTCTGTATTCCTCCCTCCTCTGAATGAGCCGAAGCCATGATAATCACAGCGGAGGCAGCGGGAAGCTTCCTGAAGTGCCTCCTCCAGTGTCATGCCCTGTTCTACTTCTTCAAAGTCGTTTTCTCTGTGCTTTGCGTAGCGCTCTTTTAATTCAGCACGGCCGCAAGGCAGATTGTCGGAAGGATCCGGAAGCGGAATTTCCACATCGGTATCGATTACATGGTGGAAACCCAGATATTCATCAATGTTGGCAGCCGCAACCTTGCCTGCACCGATGGCCTTAATGACGGTGGACGGACCGGTCACGCAGTCCCCGCCGGCATAAGTGCCCTTTACATTGTCTACCACACTGCTTCTTCCTGCCTGAATATTCCCGCGGAATACAGGAATTCCGTATTCCTCGAAGAACTGAATATCCGTGGCCTGTCCGATGGCAGAAATAATGATATCACACCTCAGTTTCTGTTCTTCACTGGATGCATCCACCGGTTTCGGACGTCCGGACCGGTCTGCCTTTCCTGCGATCTGCGGTTTCACCCAGAGTGCCTGTACTTCACCTTTTTTATTTGTTTCAATCCATGACGGTGCCATAAGCTGCAGCAGATTGCAGCCTTCTGCCACTGCCCCATCCACTTCATCAGGAAGTGCCGTCATGTCGATTCTTCTTCTTCTGTAAACGATGCTCACATCGCTGGCTCCGAGACGTTTGGCTGTACGTGCCACGTCCATGGCCACATTTCCTCCTCCGATGACGATAACCGCTTTTCCATTGAAATCAGGCATGGCATCATCACCAATTCCCCGGAGCATTTCAACTGCAGGAATCACGCCCTTGGCATATTCCCCCGGTATACCGATATCCTTGGCATTATGCGATCCAATGGAAATATATGTAGCATCATAGTTATCACGGATCTCCGCAATGGCCTCAGGGGTGGAGACATCGTAATTTCTCTTCACCTCAATACCTGTCGACAGAATTGCGTCAATATCCCACTGGAGCCGCTCTCTTGGCAGACGATAGCTTGGAATACCATAGCGGAGCATGCCGCCCAGCTTGTCACGTTTTTCAAAAATGGTTACATCGTGACCCATAATGGAAAGGAAATATGCTGCTGACAGTCCGCTCGGGCCTCCGCCGATGACTGCAATCTTCTTTCCTGTTTTATCCATTTTTTTCGGTACCGGCACATCTCCGCAGTGGTCTACTGCAAACCGCTTCAGGCCGCGAATATTAATCGGCGCATCGATCAGAGTTCTTCTGCAGCGCAGCTCGCACGGATGCTCGCAGATGAGTGCGCAGACCGTCGGGAACGGATTATCCTTTCGAATGAGTTTCACCGCATCGTCATACCGTCCGGCTCTCACCAGTGCCACATAACCCGGAACATCCACGCCGGCCGGACACATGGCCACACAAGGTACCGGTTCTGTCCTGTCGTTAAGGCTGTCGGTACAGCAATGATTTTTGATATGGGACTCGAAGTCCTCACGGTAGCCGCGGATTCCCCGCAGCACCATCTGTGCAGCTTCCGCGCCGATGGCGCAGTCAGCCGTTGCACTGATTGCTTCTGCTGTCTTTTCCAGCAGTGTCAGATCCTCCATCGAGGATTCGGAATCCATGTTCAGGATCCCGTCAATAATGATCTGCAGCTGGCCCAGTCCTACCCGGCATGGTGCACACTTGCCGCAGCTCTGAGAATGACACAGCCTCAGAAAAGATGCAGTCAGATCCACCGGACACTGTCCCGGCGGACTTGCGATGATACGGCGTTCCAGGTCCTTATTCAGGCCTTCCACCGTCTTCTGAATCGCATCTTCTGATTTGATAAAAAGTCTGTTCACGTCGTTCCTCCTTGTCAGCAAATACTTCCAGCTTTTCCACTTATCCTACTCCCTCATACCATTTGATTTCTATGCCGGATTTCATTCCTGCTTTTTCTTTCGGGAAAAAATACGGCTGAAATCAATTTCCATTATAAAAATACTGGAAATCATCAGCACCGCACCAAAATAGGATTTCGGACTGAGGACTTCACCAGCCAGCGCAAACGCCACGATGCCGGCAAACACCGGCTCCAGTGCGAAGATCACACCCACATGAGATGCGCTGGTATATTGCTGTGCCACAGGCTGCACCACAAATGCAACCCCGGTACAGAATATGGAAAGGAAAATCACCGCTCCCCACACATTGGCTGTAGTCGGGAAATGTGGTGTCTCCACTATAATGGCTAAAATCAGATTACAAAGGCCCGTCACCCCCAGCTGGAATACTCCCAGCTGATAGGCATCCACTTCCTTGTGGGAGACTGCCTTTTCTGTCAGCAGCAGATCAATCGCATAGGCAACGGCACACAGGATGCACAGCAAATCACCCTTCAAATTTCCAAGATTGATAGAAAAGTCATCTTTCAGGGTCAGCAGTGCGATGCCGATAAAACAGATCACAACTGACAGTGTCATTTTCCGATCCAGCTTCTGCCGCAGAAATACCCAGGCGATCAGCGGTGTGAATACCACCGTCAGGGCACACAGAAAACCGGAATTGGAAAGTGTCGTATATTTCACGCCGAAGGTAGCTCCTATGTAAACAAAGACAAGTGCCGCTCCCACCAGCAGACTGTATTTTAATGTTGTACGATTCACGGTCTTTACTTTCTTATAAGAAAGCAGTCCTGCCACCGCAAATGCACCAAGGAACCGGTGGGCGTTCAGCGTGAAAGGATCCATATCTGTCAGTGCCAGATCCATCAGATAATAGGATATTCCCCAGCAAAGGGTCACCAGCACCAGCATAAGATCCGCCTTTAATTGTTTATTCATTTTCTCTATATCCTCCCGATGAGGAGTTCAAGGGCAAGATTCTGTTCCATCAGGCCGGTCTTAATATTTCTGTCTGTCTCATAAAGCTGGCTCAGCACATGTTTCAACCGGTCGACTGAAAATTTTTCTGTGTATCCCATGGCTTTACGGATCCTGAATTCACTGATTTTCAGAGTTTCCGTGATCTGCCCCAGGTTCTTTCCTTCTTCTTTCAGCTCTGCTACCATGAGAAGCAGTTCAAACTGGTTGATCATCATGGCAATGATTCCGAAAACCTCCCTGCCGGAACGAAGTATGTTATGAAGAAGCCCGAACGCCTTCTCCTTCTGATTCCCGCTGACTGCGTCCAGCAGGTTGAAGATAAAAGTGTCCATATCTCCGTTCATGACCTGCGAAACATCCTCTTCTGTCACCGAACCTCCGCCGCAGTACGCAGCGATCTTGCGGACATCATTGACCAGATGAAACAGACGGTATTCTGTTTCCTTATTGAAATAACCGGACTGGTCGATCACTGCTTTTACCGCATCTTTTCCTGCAGAAACACCCTCTGCCGTGAAACGTTTCGAGATGAATCCGCTCAGGGTGCTGTAATCCAGCTGGCTGAATTCATAGCATCTGCTTTTCTTTTTCAGCAGCTTTACCAGTTCACTCTTCGGTTCCGGTGCTTCCGCAGTGAAAACAAGAACAGTTCCCGGATTCGGCTCAGAAAAATAAGCATCTGCCAGTTCCAGATCCCCGGAAGTAAATCCGCGGGCACTGGCACTGTTCAGCGGCGGGAACTCCTCCGCCCATACCAGCCTCCGCTGGGACATCATGGAAAAAGTATTGCAGGCGTCCAGTATGGACGCCATGTCTTCTCCTTCATCCTGAAATCGTACATAATCCAGTGCCATACATGCAGAATCCACATAGCGGTTCCGAATGGTCTCCACGGCCCATTGGATCAGATACCCTTCTTCTCCGTACAGGAAAAGAACAGGCGGCATCTCCCCTTCACGGATGTCTCTGCTGAAGGTTTTAAAGGCATGCTCCTTCTTTTCTTTTTTATACACTCTTCTGCCCCTCGCTCCATTTATGAAATGACTGTTTCTATGCGGAAGCCGTCTTCCCGAAAAAGAAAACCTATCCCCCCATTGTAATCATTTCTTCTAACTATTATACCCCTTTGGCAAAGTTTTTCAATGATTTTTCCGCTGGGATGACCATATATATTGTATACACCAACCTGTATCACTGCGGCTTGCGGCTGCACCACATCCAGAAATTCATCACTGGTACTGGTGTCGCTCCCATGGTGTCCGACTTTCAGAATATCTGCTTTCAGAATGTCAATTCTTCCCTTTCTTTCATAATAATCGATCATCACCTTCTCTCCTTCCGCATCCAGGTCTCCTGTCACCAGGATGCGATACGGACCATAATGGATCATAAACACAGAACACTGGCTGTTTTCTTCCTGCCCTTTCTCCGTATCGATGTCCAGCGGCCACAGCGTTTCAATCCTTACCCGGTCCGATACTTTGATATTGGTACCTGTTGTCAGTCCTGCTGTCAGTCTTTTTACCGGATACAGTTCCGACAATTCAGCAAGCCCCTGATAATGATCCGTATGCATATGCGTTGCAACAGCCAGATCAACCTGCGGTACGCGGTTCTTCAGCAGATATGGTTTCAGCACATTTTTTCCTACGTTATAGGTAAAGCTTCCTCCGCCGTCGATCAGAATATTCCGGTTTCCATCGCGTATATGGATGCAGTCTCCCTGTCCCACATCGACGAAGACCAGATCCGCACTCGACACAGGGGATGCAGTAAGAATTCCGCACATTTGTCCCAGCAGTATGCAGGTAGATATCAGCAGACAGATTGTTTTTTTCCTTCTGCGCAGCCACAGCACCTGGCATGTTTCCGATGACAGAAAAAACATTATTAAATACACGCTGATGACAAGCCATATGGGCGGGCTGATTACATCCATACCGCCTCTCCCATCCAGAGAGGACAGGCGATTTACCGCAAGCAGCAGATTGCATAAGCTGTCCGTCACCGTCATAAGAGGTTCCCCGTTTCCCGTCATCAGAAAGAGCAGAAAACAGAGCAAGGCGGCAGGAACCAGAATCCCTGTCAGAAAAACCACCGGCAGGTTTGCAATCAGTGCTGTCAGCGACACATAGTTGAACTGATACATCTGATACATAAAAAGCCCCAGCTGAACAGAAACCACGGCAGAAAGGCTGTCAGGAAGCTTCCTGGGCATAATCGGACGAAAAAAGCAGATGGAAGCGATTGCAAGGAATGACATCTGAAACCCTGCTCCGAAAATTACATAAGGATTCCTGAGAATCAGTATCAAAGCTGCCGTACTCAGGCCGGTCAGCATATCGTATCGCAGATCCAGAAATCTTGCAGCAACAGGCATGCCAATCATCACTGCCGCTCTTTTTACGGACGAACTCCACATGGAAACCGTCCCGTATGCCAGAATCGCCGCGCCCAGCAAAATCGCCGCAGCCGGCTTTTTCTTTTTGCCGGCAATTTTTTGGTACAGGCCGTATAAAATGCCCAGATGGAGACCGCTGACCGCAAGAATATGTGCTGTCCCGTTTGCTTTGAACTGTTCGTAAACCTGTTCATCCATCTCGGATGTATCGCCGAAAATCACTCCGCTGATCAGACCGCGATAATCCGGGGATAAAGTATTCTGAAATGCAAACCGCCGGTCAATGAGCCATGCTGCCAGGCGGTCTGCCGGAGTCCTTTCTTCATCAGCCAGCACATACCCTTCCGCCCTCATCTGATAAAAAATCCCCTCTGACTTCAGGTAAAGCCTGTAATCAAAGCACCCGGGATTCCGCTGCTCCTCCGGAAGCCGCAAGACACCCTGCAGACGGATTTTGCGCCGGAAAAGCTGTCCCGGGCTTTCCTGCATCTTCGGGCAGGTGACCAGGATCTTTTCCCTTTTCTTCAGCATGTTTCCATCGATGGATTCTGCCAGGACCTCCATCCGATAGCCGCCGTTTTCTCTTTCTTCCAGTCCTGTGATCCGTCCGTAAACAGAAACCGGCTCCATTCCGTCCGGTTCCGTATACGCTGCAAATACAGAGCGTGCTAAAGGAAACCCTGCACTGTGCAGCAGGGCCAGAAACAGAATGAAGCCGATGGTGATTATCAGATTATTTCTTCTCATGTTTTCCCCATTCCCGGGGAGTATGCTATCCATAACCATTATATTACATTTACGGAACCATCTCAACCTTAATTTCTGTCTGTTATAAAAAACACACAGAAAAGAAGGATATTTGTAAGGAGTTCGTCAATATATTTCTTAACTTTATCCCTGAGTTATGTTATACTATTAGTATCTGTGTAATCATGATAGAAAGCGGGTGATTTATTTGAATCATTATGAGGATAAAGAAAACATGAATAAACAGTCAGGAGAAGATATTCCACAGCATTCCAGAAGGCGAAAGAAAGAAGAAGCGAAACACAGGCGCCCTTCCCGGAAGGAAAAGTTTGAACTGCGTCAGCAGGAGGCAGCTTCAGAGTCCGCTTCCGGTTCGGCCGCAGCGTCTTCTTCGGGGAGCGTAAAAAGCGAAAAGAAAAAGAAGAAACATCGTATGAACTGGAAGCGTTTCATTCTGGTCTGCTTCTGTCTCTGCATGCTGGCAGGCGTAGCGGTAGTTGGCTGGGCAGCTTCTGTAATCATGAAAGCACCGGAAATCGACACCAGCAATATCTACTCCCTGCTGTCACAGAGTTCTGTGCTCTATGACGATCAGGGCGAGGTGCTTGACACACTGGTCGGTGCAGACGGTCAGAAACGTACGATTGTGGAGCTGAAGGATATACCTGAGGATCTGCAGAATGCTTTCATCGCACTGGAGGACAAGACCTTCCGGGAGCATCACGGATTCAACATTATCCGTATCTTCGGTGCCATCAAAGACGCATTCTTTAACGGCGGCCATATCAGCGGCACCAGTACCATCACACAGCAGCTGGCCCGGAATGTTTACCTGCCGGATACCATGTCCAAGCGGGATCTGAACCGAAAGGTGATCGAGGCTTATTATGCAGTAATACTGGAAAAGAAGCTGAATAAGGATCAGATCCTGGAAGCCTATCTGAATACGGTAAACTTCGGTAAGGCATACGGTGTACAGGCGGCTGCGCAGGCCTACTTCAGCAAGGACGTCAATGAACTGACACTGGCAGAATGTGCTTCCCTGGCAGCTATGCCGCAGTATCCTACGGTCTACGCACTGGTTCAGCAGGTTTCTGCCAATGATATCAACGATGATACCGACAACCTGATCTTCAAGGACGGCGATGTGGCATATGTCTGGAATGACACTGCCCTTCCGCGGATTCGTACCTGTCTTGCACTCATGCTGGAACAGGGATATATTACGCAGGCAGAATACGACGAGGCTGTAAAAGTGGAAATCAAGGATATCGTCAATCCGAATACAGATATCCTGAATAAGACGACCAACTATTTCGCGGACTACGTCATCAATAAGGTTATCGCTGATCTGCAGGAACAGCTTGGCTATGACTATACCAAAGCTCACAATATGGTTTACAGCGGCGGTCTTAATATCTATACGACCATGAATACCGAAATGCAGCAGATCATAGAAACAGAGTTCAAGAACGATGCCAACTTCCCTACTCTGGTTGTCAGCAGAAAAGACGGACAGGGCAACATTCTGGATGAATTCGGAAATGTGATTCTGTATCAGTATTCCAATTACATCACAAGCAAAGGGTACTTCCGTCTGAAATCTTCCGAATACCAGTGGAACGATAACGGTTCTCTCACGGTATATGCCGGCAAACGGCTGAACCTCTATGATACCACGGTTCAGGGACAGTCGGATGTCAGCGTGGAATTCAAGAACATGTATGTGGTTGATAACGGAACCTTCTATACGATTTCCGGCGGCTTCATCAACATCCCGCAGGAATATAAATCCAAGGACAGCAATGGAAATCTGCTTGTTTCAGCCAAATTCTTCGAGGATTATCCGGACTTTTTCAAGCAGAGCGGCGAACGTCTCATTACGAAGGGATTCACGCTGCAGCAGAGAGTGATTCAGCCGCAGGCTGCCATGACCATTATTGATAATGAAACCGGTTATGTAAAAGCCATGGCCGGCGGAAGAAAAGTGAACGGCAGAATGATCCTGAACCGTGCCGTCGCAACACGCCAGTCCGGTTCTTCCATTAAGCCGCTGACAGTATATGCAGCAGCTCTGCAGAAGAGCTTTGAACTGGAGGCAGAAGGAAAAACCTTCCCTGTCATCGATTCGGACTTTGGATTCCAGGGGGATGCTTTATGGGGTGATTACCTGACTGCTGCTTCCATCATTGATGACGAGCCGACCACCGTCAACGGAAAGAAGTGGCCGGTGAACTCCCCTGCGGGATATAACGGCCTGCTGACCATGCGCCGTGCTCTGCAGAAATCTTTGAATATCTGTGCCGTGAAAATCATGCAGCAGACAGGAACGGATTACTGCTTCGATCTGGCAGAGAAATTCGGTCTGACTACACTGATTCGTGAAGGAGATGTAAACGACAACAACCTTGCGGCTCTGGCACTGGGCGGCCAGTCCAAGGGTGTCACCACACTGGAAATGGCCAGCGCTTATACCACGTTCGTCAATGATGGTATCCATAAGAGTTATAATGTCTATACGAAAGTAACAACCAGAAGCGGAGATGTGCTTCTGGAGGCAGATACGAAAGAGAATGAAGTGCTGGATGCAGGAGTCGCATGGATCATGCGCGATATGCTCCAGTCCGATATCACCGAAGGTATTGCAGGTGCTGCTGCCGTATCCGGTGCGAAGGCCGGCGGTAAAACCGGTACTACCTCCGATCAGTTCGATATCTGGTTTGACGGATTTACGGCGAAATATTCCGCTGCATTGTGGATCGGAAGCGATATCAATATCAAGCTTTCCTCCATGTCAGGAACCGCTGCCCGCCTCTGGGGACGGATCATGAACCAGATCCCGGGCGTGGCATCCGGAACTTACTCGGCGAAACCTTCCAATGTGATCTCCGTATCCATTGATACCAAGAGTGGTCTGCTGGCAACAGATGCAAGCGGCAGTGATGTGAGAACGGAATACTTCACGAAAGGAACCCAGCCTACGGAAACCGATACACTCCACCAGACCATGGATGTCTGCTCTGAATCCGGATATCAGGCAACTCCATCCTGTCCGAATGTGGAAACCAAGAGCGGCATCTTACGTCCATACACACCGAACAAACGGGTTGCAGATATTGGAAAAGAGCTTCCTCACTACTACTGCAATCTGCACAACCCGGATCCGGATGTTTATAAAGTGAAGAAAGGCCTTGATGTGACCATTGTCCAGCCTGGTGAAGTTACAGATCCGGAGGAACCTGTCGAGGGTGAAGATCTGATGATTCCGGATGATCCGGATGAACCGTATCCGGAAGATCCAAATGCGCCGGATGACCCTGCAAATCAGGAAGAAGCGAATAACACCGGCGGAACCAATAACTAAAATACTGTCAATTGAAAAAAGGTGCAGTCACCGGGAAACCGGCAGCTGCACCTTTCTTTTTCAACGATTCATGCAAATTCCAATTATTGTATCACACGAACTCCGCTCTATATTCTTTTAAAATCCATCACTCTCTGCACCACGTTCTCCGCACCGAATACTGCGGAGCCTGCCACTGCGATATCCACACCGGCCTGCTGCACCTCCGCTGCATTCTCCAGTGTCACACCGCCGTCAATTTCGATTGCGAAATTCAATCCTCTTTCTGCACGGATTGCAGCCAGTTCTCTCACCTTTTCCAGTGCACCCGGAATGAATTTCTGTCCGCCGAAACCGGGATTTACAGACATGATGAGTACCATATCCACATCATCCAGGATGCAGGATAACACAGAAACCGGCGTTGCCGGGTTGATGGAAACGCCAGCTTTCACTCCTTTTGACCTGATATGCTGTATGGTTCTGTGCAGGTGTATGCAGGCTTCCTGATGCACCGTAATATAGGCAGTCTGATCCGTCACGAAATCATCAATGTACTGATCCGGGTTTTCGATCATAAGATGCACATCAAACGGCACCGTGGTTTTTCCCGCCAGACTTTTCATCACAGGGGCACCGAAGCTGATGTTCGGTACGAAATGACCGTCCATCACATCTACATGCACATAGTCTGCGCCGCCTTCTTCTATTTTTTTAACGTCCTCTGCCAGTGCCGCGAAATCGGCAGACAGAATGGATGGAGCAAGCTTCATAATTTCTTTCCTTTCTCAACCTGTGGATATATTATAGTATCAGTATCTAATCAGTATTTTTTTCTGCTGCGAATCTCATCCAGATTGGCAAGATAAGACGCATATCTTTTTGGATGAATCCTTCCCGCCTCCACAGCATTGCGCACTGCGCAGTCCGGTTCACTGCGATGGCGGCAGTCATCATACCGGCACCGGCCCTGCAGCGCTTCCATTTCCGGATAAAATCCTGCCAGATTATCTTCTTCTGCTTCCAGTATCTCAAAAGAGGTAAATCCCGGTGTGTCGTATATCATTCCACCGTTCTGCAGCTGAAAAATCTCCACATGACGTGTGGTATGCCGTCCCCGGCTGGTTTTCTGACTGATCGCACCGGTTTCCATATTTGCCTCCGGATGCAGATGGTTTAGTATTGTGGATTTTCCTACACCGGAAGGACCTGCCAGTGCAGCCTTCTTTCCGGATACAAGCTTTTCCAGTTCTGCAAGGCCTTCACCTGTCTTACAGCTGATTGAAAGAAACGAATAGATCCCGTCATAAATCTGGCGTATTTCTTCGATTTCTTCGGAGGAAACAAGATCACACTTATTCAGGCAAAGCACCGGCTCAATGCCGTTCATTTCCGCCATGATCAGAAACTTGTCAATCAGCATGTAGTTTGGCTTCGGCCGGGCCGGTGCGAAAACCACCAGAAAGGTATCCACATTAACGATGGGCGGACGGATGAACTGGTTTTTTCGCGGGTGAATGCTGTTGATCACACCCTTTCCATCCTCCGTTCGCTCCAGTTCCACCACATCACCTACAGCAAGGGTAATCCCGTCTTTTTTGAAGATTCCCCTGCCTTTGGCTTCAATGATCCCCTCATCGGTCAGCACATAATAGAATCCGCCGATCCCTTTCGTTATCAGTCCAGTCATAGATTATTCTTCTCCATCGGCATCGGTGTCATCTCCGTCGCCGCCTTCTGTTCCGTTTCCTTCCTCGCCGCTTCCGTCACCGTCATCGCCGCCTTCTGCAGGCGGAACCACTTCCGGTGCCTTCGTCAGACGGTAAGAAACCTTTGATCCGACTTCAACCTCTGTATCAGCCACAGGATACTGTGCGATGACCGTATTGGCCGGTGCCAGGTCATTTTCTTCATAGGTGATATTATCAAAGTCCACCACCAGACCTGCTGCCGCAATGGCTGCATCTGCCTGTTCCTTCGTCTTTCCGGTCAGATTCGGTACCTTCGTCGTTTCTTTTCCGGCTCCGTCGCTGATTTCAATATCAATCCGGGTTCCGCTGGCGGCTTTCTGCCCTGCCCCCGGTGTCTGCGACAGAATGATTCCCTTTGGCTTCGGACTGTTTACCGTCTTGATCTCTCCCAGCTGGAATCCGAATTCAGCCAGATACGCTTCCGCCTCTTTATAATCTTTATCCAGAATACTTGGCACGACGCCGTCCTTTTTCCCCTTGCTGACATTCACCGTTATGGTCTGGCCCTTTGTCACTACGGTACCTTCACTCGGCATCTGAGACGTAATCTTTCCTTCCTCCTGGTCAGGACTGTATACCTGCTCGCCTTCCTGCAGGACGAGGCCCAGTTCCTCCAGTTCTGCCTGCGCTTCTTCTACTGTCTTTCCTTTCAGATCCGGAACCGGAATATCTTCGCTGTCACCTCCGAACCAGCCCATGGCGGATCCCAGAGCAAAAATCCCGGCACCGAAAACGATGATTGCTGCCACAACGATAACGGCAATGAGGCGGTTATTTGAATTATTTCCGCTCTTTCCGCTTTTCCCGCTCTTCCCGCTTTTTCCGGAATGTGCGGAATCCCGTCCTTCTTCTGAGAAGATTGATTTTTCATCAATCTCCTCGCCGAAAACGCCGCCCTGCACACGTTCCTTCTCCCCGACAGACGGATTTTGCGCAGAATCATCCACAAAAATCTTATTTCCCATCACCTTGGTGATAAACTCGATGTTATCCAGATCTTTGATCATTTCATCGGCGGTGCTGTATCGGTTATTCTGGTACTTATCGGTTGCCTTCATCACCACCTTCTCCAGCTGCGGCGGAATGCCGGAAACCAGTCTGGACGGCGGTGTCATCGGATCATTGATATGCATCAGTGCGATGGAAATCGGATTGTCCCCGTCGAACGGCACCTTTCCGGTAAGCATTTCATAAAGGACGATTCCCAGAGAATAGATATCGGTCCGTTCATCCACATAGGATCCCCTTGCCTGCTCTGGCGACAAATAGTGGACAGAACCCATGACCTTGTTGTCCTTTCCATCCACCATGGTGGAGTTGCTCACCGCCTGGGCGATGCCAAAATCTGCAAGCTTAGCCACTCCCGTAGTGGTGATCAGAATATTATGCGGTTTAACATCCCTATGTATGATCTGGTTTTTGTGGGCCAGACTCAATGCGGATGCAACCTGCTTGGTGATTTCAATGGCTTCTTTGTAATCCAGACGGCCTTTTTCCGAAATCAGCTGGCTGAGCGGTTTTCCCTCCACCAGCTCCATGACGATGAAATGGAGATTCCCCTCCTTGCCTACATCGTAAACACTGACAATATTCGGATGAGACAGTCCGGCCGCTGCCTGTGATTCTTTTTTGAAGCTTTCGATAAAGGATTCATCCTTCGTAAATTCCGGTCTGAGAATTTTGATTGCCACGTACCGGTTCAGCAGCCGGCATCTTGCTTTATATACGACGGCCATGCCGCCTTCGCCGATTTTTTCAATCAGTTCATATCTACCTGCCAGTAATCTATTGCTCATGGATATCTTCCTCCGTAACCCTTAAACTTATGACTGTGATATTGTCATGACCGCCGTGGTCATTTGCCCTTCGAACCAGTTCGCTGCATGTATTCGACATGGTTCTTCCTTCGCTGAGGACCTCCACGATCTCATCTTCACTGACCTCATCATAAAGCCCGTCAGTGCACATGATGATAATATCATCCGCCGCAATATCCACCTGGAAAAAGTCCGGCTCCACATCCGGTTCTGCTCCCATTGCCCTTGTAATGACGTTTTTCCGTTCGTCTGTTTCCGCCTGTTCCGGAGTCAGTACCCCGGCTTTTACCAGCGTATTCACATAAGTGTGATCTTCTGTCAGCTGCGTCAGCTGTCCGCTCCGAAACAGATACGCCCTGCTGTCTCCCACATTGGTGATGTATGCTTTTCCCCTGCCTGCATATACCACCACAATGGTCGTAGCCATTCCGCGGTTTGCGGTATATTTATTGGCCATCTCGAAAATATGGCCGTTCACCTTGTCCAGACAATTCTGAAAATAAGACGCTATCTTATATTTATCCCCGGTTTCTTCGATGGGATGTTCCACTATGTAATTGGCAATCTGACTCACCGCGGTTCTGCTGGCGATCTCACCGGCATTTCCGCCGCCCACGCCGTCTGCTACCACATAGACCTTATCCGCCAGAAGAATGAAGCAGGCATCCTCATTGTTCTGCCTTCGCTGTCCTTTATCGGACTTGAATCCAACCTCCATGTACGTATCGCCTCCTGATTCTTACTCCTTTTGTGCTCTTTCCAGTCTGCAGATAAAGAAACCGTCCGTTTCGCGGCCGGGCAGCAGCTGGAGCCTTTTTTTCTCCGCAAAATCTTCATGCCCGGCAAGGAATGCTTCGATCTGCTTTTCGTTTTCTGCCGGGTTTATGGTACATGTGCTGTATACCAGGCTTCCTCCCGGTTTCACATAGCTGCTGGCGGCATGCAGGATTTCCTTCTGCCGTTCTTCCAGTTCAGCAAAATCAAGCTCGGCCTTTTCTTTCAGCTTGATTTCAGGCTTCCGGCGTATTACACCCAGGCCGGAACACGGCACATCTGCCAGCACACAGTCTGCTTTGCCCTTTAATTCTTCGCAGGCCTGCCTTGCATCCTGACATCGGGTTTTCAGTATGGAAATCCCCAGCCGCTCCGCCTGCTCCTCCATCAGCTTCAGTTTATGTTCATAAATATCAAAGGCAAAAATCTCTCCGGCTTCCGATTCCACGTCATCTCCCATATCCTCGGCCAGAGCCATGGTCTTTCCGCCCGGTGCGGCACAGACATCTACCACCAGATTTCCTTCTATCGGATGCAGCGTATCTGCCGCAAGGACAGAAGCCTGATCCTGCACCGAGAACCAGCCATCTTTATAGAGCCGATGCTGCAGGATGCCGGTGCCTTTTCCTGTCACCAGGATCACCCGGTCCGAAAGGCTGCCAGCTTCCACTTGGAAGCCATCCTGCCGCAGCTGCTGCATCAAGGCATTCCGGTCCGTCTTTTTCCGGTTCACACGAAGGGAAAGCAGCGGTCTTCCATTGGACGCTTCTAAAAGCTTCTCTGTCTTCTCCGTTCCGTAGGCATCGATCCACAGCTCCACCAGCCAGCGGGCCGCAGAATATCTTACGGACAGATACTGTACGGGATCTGTCTCACGGTCCGGCAGCGTCGGAAGTTCATTCCCTTCCGTTCGTCTCTGAAAGCCGCGCAGGACGCCGTTGATGAAGCCTTCCCTGCCGCGGCACAGCCTCCGTGCCATGGCTACCGTTTCACTGACAGCGGCATAGGACGGTACCGAGTCCATGAACAAAAGCTGATAAATGCCCATTCTCAGCAGGGTCAGATCCTGTTTTTTTACCTTCCGGAGACCGGACGGTATCTGAGCAGCCAGATAGTAGTCCATTAAAATCCGGTTTTCCGTCACACCGTAAACCAGTTCCCGCACGAAGGCAGGATTTTCCGGCTTATTTTTTTCGATATATTGATTCAGCGCCAGATTGGAGTAAGACTGGTTCGTCTCCATGTCCAGCAGCACTTCATAAGCTGTTTTTCGGTTGATATCCATATACGAATCTCTTCAATACTAATCTCTTCTTCCACGCAGTGCCAAAATCCGAAGCAGATTCATCACCGCCATAGCAAGGGATGCCACATAGGTCATAGCCGCTGCACGAAGCACCTTTTTCGCGCCGCCTTCTTCCTCGTCCACGATCAGGCCAAGGCCTTCCATCTGCTGCAGAGCACGGCTGCTGGCATTGAACTCCACCGGCAGCGTAATGGCGTGAAACAGAATGACCGCAAGGAAAGCGATCACGCCAATGAAGAACAGGGTATCTCCCATGTAGCTTCCGTTTGCAAGCAGAAGCAGTCCGATCAGAATCAGCGGCCAGCTCAGCGTCGATGCAAAATTCACCAGAGGCACGATGTTATTCCGCATGAGAAGCGGCATATAGGATTCCGCATGCTGCACCGCATGTCCCGCTTCATGGCAGGCCACGCTGACCGCCGCCACAGAATTCACATTATACACCGTCTGCGAAAGACGCAGCACCCGCTTCCGCGGATCGTAGTGATCCGTCAGGCTCCCGGAAATCTGCTCAATCTGCACATCGGACAGTCCGTTGGCATCCAGCATTCTTCTGGCTGCCTGTGCGCCGGTCAGACCCCGCATGGTCCGCACTTTCGAAAACTTTTTGAAATTTCCCTGCACCTTGCCCTGTGCATACAGGGTAAACAGAATCGCAGGAATTAAAATAAAATAGGACCAGTCATACCAATACATAATACTTTTCCCCCTTTATTTCAGCAGCGTTCCGGCTGCAATGGAATTTCCCCGCAGATAATCTTTTACGAAAACACGTTTCTTTCCCGGCATCTGAATCTCCGTGACCCGAAGGACCCGTCCGCCGCAGCTGATATCCATTCCTTCTTCTCCTGCACGGAGAACCGTGCCCGGTTCCTGATCACTTGTATCAGCCAGCGGCTGTGCAGCCCAGAGCTTCATCACGGTGCCGTTGCAGTCGCAGAATGCACCCGGCCACGGATCAAATCCACGGATCAGCCGCTCGATTTCTTCCGGCGTTTTCCGGAAGTCGATCTTTCCGTCTGCCTTCCGGATGAGGCCCGCATAGGTGGACCGGCTGTCATCCTGAGGCTGCGGTGTGATCAGACCGGCTTCCAGTTTCGGCAGTGTCTCCACCAGAAGCTTCGCCCCGGCTTCCGCCAGTGCGTCATGAAGCTGCTCACCGTTCATTCTGCCGATTTCCACTTCCACCTTCGTCAGCATGTCTCCCGTATCCAGCCCCTCGCCCATCTGCATGATGGTTACGCCGGTAACGGTTTCTCCCGTGACGATGGCATTCTGAATCGGAGATGCTCCCCGAAGCTTCGGAAGCAGTGAAGCATGGACATTGATACAGCCCAGTGGCGGCAGATCCAGCAGATCCTTCGGCAGGATCTGTCCGTATGCCACAACGACGATGATATCCGGTCCGTATTCCCGCAGCTGCTCCAGCAGCGTCTCGTTTCCTCTCACCTTCTCCGGCTGGAGTACTTCCAGCCCGTATTCCAGTGCCTTTTCCTTCACCGGCGTAAACTGTATTTTCTTTCCCCGGTCTCTCGCCTTGTCCGGCTGGGTGATCACATATCCCACCTCATGGCCGGCTTTCACCACAGAATCCAGTACAACAGCGGCGAAATCCGGTGTCCCCATAAACACGGTTTTCATCGTTTATTCTTCCTCTCCGAATTCATCCTCTTCGTCATATGCCGCAGCGGCCTCCCGGATGTTTTCTGCCTTGTCAATATACAGAATTCCGTCCAGATGGTCGTACTCGTGGCACATAACTCTGGCGTCAAAGTCCTGAAAATCGTAAACCTGAAGATTTCCGTCCAGATCCAGCGCCTGGATTTTGATGGTATCCGGCCGCTCCACCGTACCGATCATCCCCGGCACACTGAGACAGCCTTCATCATCAATCTGACTTCCGGACTGCTCCAGAATCACGGGATTGATCATGAAATACACTCTGCCCGGCTCCGGCTCCGCCACAAACATTCTGCGCATGATACCCACCTGCGGTGCAGCGATTCCCACACCATACTGGTCACGCATGGTCTCCAGCATGTCTTCCATGGTCATGCGGATCCGGTCTGTGACTTCCGGTACTTCCCTGCATTTCTTCCGCAGTATTTCATCTCCTTCAGTTACTACATTTCTGATTGCCATTGTATCCTCCTGAATTTTGTTTCTTTCTTACATACTTAAATAGAAAAAATGGTTATAACGTGCTGTATGGGTTCACATCGAGGTTCATATTGCAGTCGATCTTCTCCCGCAGCAGAATCTGGCTGAAATTGTCCAGATAAAAAATATATTGATTTCGGCTGCCCCGCGGGCATTTAATCAGAATATAATACCGAAAATCTTCTCCTTTGAAATTGACGGCCACCTTCGGTGCCAGCACCTGGTTGGCATGTTCTGTTCCGATGGCGTGTTCCATATAGACTCTGCACCGTTCTGCGGCTCCCAGGGCTGTCGCCTCCTCTGCCGAAGTGAAATTCACCATGATCAGATCGGTGAAGGGCGGATAATCCATAAACTGGCGCAGCCGGATCTCCTGTCGGAAGAACGCATCATAGTCGTGATTTTTCGCCGCCTTCAATGCGTAGTTATCCGGTTCGTAAGTCTGCACGATGACCTTGCCCTGCCGGTCACCCCGTCCTGCACGGCCTGCCACCTGGGTCACCAGCTGAAAGGTCCGTTCCGTGGAGCGGTAATCGGGAATGTTCAGGGTAACGTCTGCAGCGATGACGCCCACCAGGCCCACATTTCGGAAGTCAAGCCCCTTTGCCACCAGCTGGGTCCCGATGAGGATCTTCGTTTCCCCACCGGCGAATTTTTTCAGGATTCGATCCAGATCTTTTCTCGTCTTTACCGCATCCAGATCCAGCCGGTCCACCGCTGCCTCCGGAAAGAATTTTTCCGCTGCTTCCTCCACCTGCTCCGTGCCGATGCCGAAATATCGGATGTACCGGCTTCCGCATTCCGGACAGGTCTTCGGTACCGGGAACTTTCTGCCGCAGTAGTGGCAGACTGCCCGGTCCCAGCCTTTGTGATAGGTCAGTGAGATGCCGCACTTGGGACATTTCATAGCCGTTCCGCATTCCCTGCAGGAAATGAAGCTGGAATACCCTCTCCGATTCTGAAACAGGATGATCTGCTGGCCGGCCTCCAGGGTTTCCTTCATGGAACGGAAGAGCGGGCGGCTGAAAATCGTCATATTTCCCGCTTTCAGTTCTTCCCGCATATCCACGATTTCCACGTCAGGAAGCGGTGTCTGGTTAAACCGCTCCTTCAGTTCGATGAGCTGGTAGATTCCTTCTCTGCACCGCTGATAAGATACCACTGATGGCGTAGCGCTGCCCAGCAGCAGCACCCCGTCATAGTATTTCAGGCGCTTCAGCGCCACATCCACCGTCTCATACTTCGGCGTCATATCCGCTTTATACGTGGCTTCATGCTCCTCATCCAGAATGATGATGCCGATGTTTTCCAGCGGGGAAAAGACTCCCATCCGGGCACCCACCACGATGCGTGCCTGGCCGCGGCGGATCCGCTGCCACTCGTCATATCGTTCCCGCCGGGTCAGCTTGCTATGCATGACTGCCAGATTCTCCTTGCCGAAGCGGCCGGCAAACCGGTCGATCATCTGGGTCGTCAGGGCAATTTCCGGAACCAGCATGATTGCCGTCTTTCCCTGTGCCAGACACCGGTCGATGGCTTCCATGTAGACTTCTGTCTTGCCGCTGGAAGTTACGCCGTGAAGGAGAAAATTCTCCTGCCTGCCGGCGTCGATGGCGCTTCCGATCCGGTCCACCGCAGCCTGCTGTTCTTCCGTCAGAGCTTCCGGCTTGTCATAATGTCCGGCCAGCCCCTGATACGGTTCCTTTTCCTTTCCTTCTCTGGCAGGTCCTCCTGCGGGGATAAAGCACCGTACACAGTCCCAGTATGTAATGCCGTAACGCTGCTTCATCCAGCCGGCAGTGGTCATGATCTCTTCGGTCAGAGGCAGACTGTCGTCCACACCGAGAATTGTCTTTATCTTTTCCGGCGGACAGTTCAGGCTGTCTGCGGCTTCTTCTTCGCTATGGGTTCGGTACACATAGCCGATCCGTTCTTTATTATACGAACCGAAAGGAATCCGCACCCGGTCCCCTGCCTTCACGGCAGTATCCTCCGTCTTATAGGTATACAGGCTGTCGGTGTGCCTGCTTTTATTGTCTATAATAACATCTGCGTATCTCATAAAACCTACAGCAGGTGAATATTGTTTGCTGCACAGGTCTCGATCATCTCCTTTGGCCATACGGATGCCTGCACTTCACCGATGTGGGCCTTCCGCAGGAAGAACATGCAGAGACGGCTCTGACCGATACCGCCGCCGATGGTATACGGAAGACGATCTTCCAGAATTGCCTTGTGGAATTCCATTTCCATTCTGTCTTCACATCCTTCGATGGTCAGCTGACGGCGCATTGCCTCCGCATCCACACGGATACCCATGGAAGAAATTTCAAAGGCTCTGTCCAGCACTTCATTCCAGAGGATGATATCGCCGTTCAGTTCCCAGTCATCATAGTCCGGGGAACGGCCGTCATGTTTCTCGCCGGATGCCAGCCTGCCGCCGATTTTCATAATGAAGACCGCACCATGTTCTTTCGTAATCAGGTCCTCTCTTTCCTTCGGCGTCTTATCCGGATACATATTCTCCAGTTCCTGGGTCGTGATGAAAAAGATCTCATTTGGAATCTCAGTCTGCAGATTGCGATACAGGCGGTTCACATAATCGCCCAGGTTCTTGACGGCGTTGTAGATCGTCGTAACCGTTTCCTTCAGATATTCCTCGGTTCGCTGCTCCTTCATGATGACCTTTTCCCAGTCCCACTGGTCCACATAAACCGAATGCAGATTGTCCATTTCCTCATCCCTGCGGATGGCATTCATGTCCGTATACAGACCATGTCCCGGCTCAATGCCGTATTTGCCCAGGGCCATTCTCTTCCACTTGGCCAGGGACTGCACCACTTCCACTTCCGCTTCGTCCATGTCCTTCAGACTGAAGCTGACCCGACGTTCCACACCATTGAGATTGTCGTTCAGACCGGTCTGGGGCAGTACGAACAGCGGTGCGGACACTCTGCGCAGATTCAGGCCATAGGCCAGCTCTGCCTGGAAATAGTCCTTGATTTTTTTTATGGCTCTCTGACTTTCCATCAGGTCGAGAACCGGTTCATAGTTTTTCGGTAAAATTAAGTTTGCCATGTTTTCTCCTGTTTCCTTTTTTATTTCTTCTCAAAATCTATTTTCCCGGCGTTTCTGTCCGCATGGAATATCTGCACCCGCAGTAGTTCTGCCTGTACAGCCCATATTCTTTCGAAAGCTCGATGCTTCTCTGAAACCCGGCTTTTTTCTTAAAGTCCATATCCAGAAATTCCACGTGATGCTCCTTCGCCAGTTGGCTGCCGATGGTGGAGATCAGCGGATAATTCTTATGAGGACTCACGGTCAGTGTGGTGCCAAAGCAGAAGAATCCTTCTCTTTCTGCCAGTGCTGCGGTTTCTTCCAGCCGCTGCCGGAAACACAGCGTGCAGCGGGCGCCCCCCTCTGGCTCCTGCTCATATCCTTCTGCCATCCGAAGAAAGCTTTCCGGCTCATAGTCTCCCTCTATGAACCCTACCTGCTCCTCCGGTTCCAGACCTTTGTTATATTCCTGCAGGAACTGCACCTGTGCCGCCTTCCGCCGTTCATATTCCTCCGGTTCTGTAATGCACGGATTGAAATAGAACACCGTCACCTGATACTCCGGGAGCACCCGTTCAATGCATGCTGTGCTGCACGGACCGCAGCAGGAATGAAGAAGAAGCGTCTTTTTCACTTTCTTCGTTTCTGCCTCCGGTTCCAGCGGATACAGCAGCAGACTGCCCTGCGGGTTTTCACAGGAATAAATCTGCGGACTGGATTCTTCCCGATTTTTTCTTTCCAAAAAACCCCCTCCTTGCAAAATAGCCAGACTTCTGCTATTCTAATATTCTAAAGATATATTCTAACATAAAACTGTGATATTTGAAAGAGATTTGAGCGATATTTTAGGAGATAACTACACGATGAACACAAAAAAAGAAACCTGTCCTTCCCACTTTGGAAGTCAGCGTTTTTATTCCATCAGCACCTGGCTGAAACAGTATTTCGGAGAAAAAACCATCAAGCTTGCCATTGACGGCGGCTTCACCTGCCCCAACCGGGACGGCACCAAAGGCACCGGCGGCTGTCTGTTCTGCTCCGACAGCGGATCCGGCGAATTCGCCTCCGACATCGATGACCAGATTCGCCTGTTTTCGGATAAGTGGCCCCATGCCAGATATCTGGCATACTTCCAGAACCATACCAACACCTACGCACCGGTCTCCGAGCTTCGTGCCAAATACGAGGCGGTTCTCGCCAATCCCCGGATCGAGGGACTTGTGATCGGCACAAGGCCGGACTGTCTTTCGGAAGAGGTTCTGGATCTGCTTGCCGAGATCAGCCGCAGCCACTTTCTCTGGGTGGAACTGGGTCTGCAGACCATTCATGAAGAAACGGCCGGTCTGATCAACCGCTGCTACCCCCTCTCCGTCTTCGATGAAGCCATGGAAGGCCTTCGCAGCCGGGGCATTCGCACCGTTGTACATCTGATTCTCGGACTTCCCGGCGAAACCCGTGACATGATGCTCCGGTCCGTCCGCTATGTGGCAAACCAGCCGGATCTCTTCGGCATGAAGCTCCACCTGCTCAACGTGGTGAAGGGTTCTGCCATGGAACGGGACTACGCAGACTACCAGCCTTTCTCTTCCATTGAAGAATATGTCAACCTGGTCGTGGACTGTCTGGAAATCATTCCACCTTCCGTGACCATTCACCGGCTCACCGGCGATGCCCCCCGTTCCATCCTCATCAGCCCGCCATGGAGCTTCAATAAGCGGACGATCTTAAACGGCATCAACGATCAGCTGCATCTGCGGGACACCTGGCAGGGAAAGAAAGCCGGGTTGTAGACCGCTTCAGCCCCACCCGTAATATTCTGCAGTGTAGAACGGTCCGTGCCGGTATACGATCCAGTTGACCAGATCGGAATCGGTCGGACGTTCATGGGGAACATGGGACGTAATTTCATAGATAACCGCTTCTGCAGGCACCCAGTCCGCTGCACGCTGAACCTGCGCGTCCATGGTCACGGCACTGACCGGATACAGATTGGCAAACACAGCGGCACGCAGTGCACCCATCGGTGTCAGAAACACATAGGCAAGCAGCACCACAAGCAAAATACCTGCCGCAGCCATCATAGTCAATGTTCTCTTTTTTCTCATATCCATTCCCTTCTCCTCCCTACTCTCTGTGCTGATCGATGAGTCGTTTCAGTTCCTTTGCCTCTTCTTCAGAGATGGTTTTTCCTCCCAGAAATGAAACCAGGAACTGGGGCAGCGATCCCCGGAAAGTGTGCTCCACGAAATGCTCGCTGGCATAGGCCTGCACATCTTCCCGCGGTACAAGTGAAGTCACGATGGTATCCACATTCTGCGCGAATCCCTTCTCGCTGAGTTTCTTCAACGTCGTATAAGTGGTCGCTTTTTTCCATCCCAACTGCTGCCGGCACAGTTCCACAAGCTGTCCGGAAGCCACCGGCTCGTTATCCCAGATCACCGTCATGAAACGGTAATCACTTTCACATAATTTCAGATTTTCCATATTTCTCTACACTCCTTATTCTGTTTCTTCCTGCATGGCTGCCAGTCTCGGAACACTATTGTTAATACAGATCACTGCGTCCTGCAGCAGATTTTCCGAAAGATTCAGATCCTTATAACTGTATTCCAGAATTTTTGTCTGCAATTCAGCAATGCCTTTCTGTACAGTCAGAGTACAATCTATAATTTCCGGCTGTTCCGGATTGGAAATATCTGCGTCAATCCGAATCTGAAGTTCTGCACCGCCCTTCTCATGGTCCAGTTTCTGAAGCAGTACGGCAGACAGCCAGACCGGTCCGTCTTCCATCTGACGTATGGCAACACCTGCACAGGCTTCCGGATAATCCGAAGACAGACGAAGCCCTGAAATATCATAATACCCTTTCTGGCCCTCCTTGATCCGCAATATCCCGTTTCCAAAGTCGGCTGCCAGGTCATTCCAGTCTCCCCCTCTGTAACGGTCAATCAACTCTTCTGTAAAAGAAGCAGCATTTTCGAAAGAATCCTGTGTCTCTTCATCCGCTGCCGGATTCGGTTCGATGACGGCAGGTTCCACCGGATTGGCAGCACAGGCTGCCATCACCACTAGGCAGGTTGCTGCTGCACAGACAGAAATCCACCGTTTCGGTTTCGTCCAGCATAGTACATTTCGGATTCGGCTTTTCACCGATGTTTCCCCGAAGGCCAGCGGGCCCGGTGCCGGAAATCTTCTGTTAGCCGCAAAAGACAAAAGCGACATGCTGTATTCCTTTTTCCCGCATCCCCCCAGTTCCTCCAGGACTTTCTCATCACAGCTCATTTCCATATCTTTCGTCATCAGGTGAAATGCCAGCCAGACCAGAGGGTTAAACCAGTGTACCGTCAGCAGAAGAAACGCCAGCAGTTTCACCAGATGATCTGCCCGCCGGATGTGTACCCGCTCATGGGCAAGCACATAAGACAGGCTGTCCCCTTCCAGTCCAAAGGGAATAAAAAACTTCGGCCTCAAAATCCCCAGAATAAACGGGGACCACACCTGGTCTGACTGCCATACGTTTTCTTCCAGTCGAACCGACGGAGCCAGGCGTTTTTTCAGCCGCAGGTAATTCACGACTCCCAGAAGCAGCAGCAAAAGCATTCCCATAATCCAGACCGCCGCGATGCCCTGGAAGACCAGCGGAACAGGGATTGCAATGTTTTCTTCGGAAGAAAGCAGATGAAGCAGAAAAACGCCTTCCCCGTTTTCCGGCCGAATCGCAATGGCTCCATAATCTGCATCCGCCACACTTTTCAATACCTCATTCACTTCCGGCAGAAACACGGGACTGCTCCCGGCACTGCCTGGAGAAAAGACATGCTGTATCGGCCTGAATTGAAAGAGACTGAAAACGGACGAAAAGGAAACCGGACAGCACAAACGCAGACCTACCACGCTCCACAGCAGATACGAAAACTTCTTCGGTGCACGCCGCAGCACCAGCCGCAGAACAAAAACAACCAGTATCACGCAGGAAGCACCGATGCTCATGTTCACAACGTCAAGAAAAAATCTCCCCATTCTATCTGTTTCCTCCCGTTTCTCCCTTTTACATATCCACGTACATGTGTTTAACCTTGGTTGGTATCCACCAACCCCTTTTGTAATTTCAGTCTATAATCACCAACCAGATTTGTCAAGAGGAATTATTATAAAAAAATGTTTTTTGATGAAACATGCAGATTCAGCAGCGAAATATGACGCAAAAGGAGGTGTTACAATCAGAAAAGCGTTACATAGATTCTCTATGTTTGAAGATTTTTTGTAAGATAATTACATTAAAATACACTAAAACCCATATTTGCTCTCTAAAATAGATTTAATATGGATTTATTTTTTATATCTTCCATAAAACTACAGTAATTATTTGTCATTCCGTGCATTCCCGAGTCACCTGATTACGCAAAACATCAATAATTTACATCTCTTGCGTCATTTTTTACGTTCCCGAAAGATTTTCTCAAGTTTGTTCTTCGTCAGCAACCAGCACAGCGGTACCAGATACATGTAGACCGCATATGGCATGGCTTCTGCACCCACCCCGAAAAAGGATGTCGGTACTGTCCAGCCTATGGTCCATGGAATGAAGCAGGCCAGCAGGATCACGGAGTTTTCCATGTCCAGCGCCAGTTCCTCCCGGCTGCCGCCGCCGTCCAGATACGGCTTTTCCAACAGATTCGAGCACATCAGCGTGGAAATGGTCTGGTTGCAGAATACCGATGCAACTCCCAGACTCATGAGAATCATTACAGGGAACCGGCCGATCCGCACGCAGGCGGCAGACAGTCTTTCCTGCAGGCTTTCCAGCATGGCCGTGCCTTTGAATATGCCGGAATATGCACTGGAAATCAGCAGAATGACGATGATCTCCGCCATGGACCACAGCCCGCCGCCCTCCAGCAGACCCACAAGTCCCGAGGATGCAGGATGATAGCCCAGCAGACAGATTTTGAGAATTTCCGAAAGCGAAAAGCTGCCGATTGCCCAGGCAATGGCTGCGCCGCTGAGAATGCTCAGCCCCATGGCGATCAGCACCGACACCTTCAGCAGGGGCAGCACCAGCATCAGCACCGCTGGGAGAAATGACCAGGCCGACAGCGTAAAGGTCTGCTCAAACTCCGTCAGAAATGCATCATCCACCGCAGCCAGCGGATTTTGGAAAGAAAAAACACAATAGATCACCAGTACCAGTACCAGAGGCAGAGCGGCACTTTTCATCATTCGCTTCACGTTT
>JAQXSU010000076.1 GCA_029219125.1 Bacillota bacterium | reverse complement strand
TACTCATATAATACAGTTAATCAAACCGTATTATTCAAGTAATACAGTTTAAAGAAAATCTTTCGGAAGGGAGGCAGCTCTGTTGATCAATTTTGACCAATTTAAACTGGAGGACGGTATGCCGATCTATCTGCAGATCGTGCTCTACATCAAACGGGGTATTATCGCAGGCGTCATTGTCGACGGAGATGAGCTGCCTTCCCGCCGGATTCTTTCCGCACTTCTGGGTGTCAATCCCAATACAGTGCAGAAAACCTACCGGATTCTGGAGGATGAGGGGCTGATTCAGTCCCACGCAGGAGCGAAAAGCTATATGGTGCTGGATGAAGAAAAGGTCCGCCGCATCCGTCAGGAGCTATTGGAAGGAGATGCCCGGAACATCGTCAGCGCCATGAAGCAGATGGGACTTTCCCTGGACGAAGCGGCTGCCCTGCTGAAAAAATACTGGGATTAAGGGGGTGAATCCATGAAAAAGAAATTCATTGAAAAATGGGAGCGGTATGCACCGCCCGGTGTGGATGTGGGAAAGCAGATAAATCGCTTTTCCGGCCAGATTCTGCTTGCCGTGCTCTATGCACTCATATGTTTCCTGCTTCGCTACCTGTCGGCACGAAGCAATCTATATTACTTTACGGGCGGGCAGCACATTCTGCGGCCGGATGCAGTCATGCCGGATTTCGCAGAGATGACAGAGCACATGTTTCTGTTTCACATTATCCTGTTTTTGTTTTTGCTTGGCAGAATCGCCGGCAACTACGCTTCTTTTTATCGAGGCAGCAAAAGTATCTACCTGATGAAACGGCTGCCGGATCCCCTGGAGCGCCACCGGCGCTGTCTCGCCCTTCCCCTGGCAGAGGCTGCTGTCATCATTCTGACGGCAATCATCGTCCTGCTGATCTGTTTTATGGTGTATCTGCTGTTCACCCCGGCGGAGTGTATGACTCCCGGACAATGGCAGAAGTTATGGAGTGTGATCTTATGTTGGAATTGAAAAACGTATCGAAACAATATGGAACGAAACAGGCGCTGAAAGACGTCAGCCTCACCCTGCCCCGCGGCGAAATCGTCGGGCTCTTCGGCGAAAACGGTGCCGGTAAGACGACCCTGATGAAATGCATCCTGGGCCTGACCTCCTGCCGGGGAACCATTACCCTGGATGGAGAACCTGTCTCCCGGAAAAACATTACCCGCCTGTCTTTCGGCACCAGCGAGCATTCCTTTTTCCCGGGGCTCAATGCGAAGGATCACAGGATCTTCTATGAAGACCATTTTCCGTCGTTTTCCGAAAAAAGGTTCCAGGTACTGATGGATTTCTTCGCTCTGCCTGCGGGACGCCGGATCGGCAGCTTCTCCACCGGACAGAAAAACCAGTTCGAGGTGGTTCTGGCCCTGTCCCAGGGAGCCGATTATATCCTATTAGACGAGCCTTTCGCCGGAAATGATGTGTTTAACCGGGAAGACTTCTATAAGGTGCTGCTGGGGATTCTGGAGCCTTCTGAGACGGTGCTTCTGTCCACACACCTGATAGAAGAAGTGTCCGACTTCATCAGCCGTGCCGTGCTGCTCCATCAGGGGCAGATTGCAGGCGATCACGAGATACAGACGCTGGAAGAAAGCGGACGCAGTCTGATGGATGTGATCCGTCAGACCTATCAGTACCGTTCCGACCGGGTGCTGCAGGCACTGGAAAACCTGTCGGACGAAGATGGTCCGTTCTGATCGTACCGGGGGTGAGATTATGAATAAGAATATGTCAGTCATCATACTTTTTCAAAAGCTGACCCTGAAGGCCATCCTGCCGGTTCTGACGGTCATGCCCGTTCTGGAAGTCATACTGTTTTTCACATTGACCGGAAGTCTCCGTGCAAACGGGGCTTTCTGGCTGGAAGATCTGGTGGAAAAAAGCGCCATGTGGTGGGTATTCTGGATTGCCTTCGCCGCAGTTTGCATTCTGCTGCTCCGGGCTGCCTCCGACGGCACGGGGCGTCCGTCTTACAGCCTGCGGCGACTTGCCGTTTCTCCGCA
>JAQXSU010000075.1 GCA_029219125.1 Bacillota bacterium | reverse complement strand
ATCTGTGAGAAGAACCGGATACCTGGCATTGTGCATCACCTGAAGACGAAAGCAAAGGACTCTGAGGAGCTGGTCCGGACGGTGCTGCAGACTCTCAGCGATGCAAGAAACCGCGGTGTAGATGTGGTCTTCGAGCAGTATCCTTATGAAGCCAGCGCAACCGGACTGGATATCGTACTTTCTTCCTGGATGCATGAAGGTGGAAAAGAGGCAATTCTGGACAGACTTCGTGACAAAGCACAGTTCGAAACATACCGCCAGTCGATTCGCGGCGATTACGGCTGGAAAAATGATGAAGATGAGTGGCTGGGCGCAAAGAACATGCTTGTGGTGGCTGCAGAAAACCATCCGGAGTTCTGCGGGAGATACATCGATGAAATTGCCCGCCAGCTCGGAAAAGAACCAATCGAAACGGTATTTCATGTTTTGCTGGAAACCGATTTGCACGCCGGAGCAGCGTTCTTCGGAATCAAAGAACGTGACATTTGTACGATTTTGCGAAGCCCGCTGGGCATGGTCGGATCTGACTCCGATGATGTGAAAATCGGGGAGACGACCCATCCGAGAACCAACGGCACCTTCCCGCGGGTACTGAAGCGCTATGTGCTGGATCAGGGCGTGATCTCTATGGAAACGGCTATTTTCAAAATGACAGGATTTCCGGCTGCCCGGTTCGGACTCCGGAAACGGGGACTGATCCGGGAGGGCTTTTTTGCGGATCTGGTGTTGTTTGATCCTGACAGGCTGACCGATCCGGCAGACTACCTGCACCCGTTTGCAGCACCGTCGGGCATCGACCTGGTCATGGTAAACGGCAGGATTGCACTGCAGAACGGCACCGTCACCGATACCGGGTCCGGCCTCGTCCTGCGTAGGCAGTAACAGCAAAAATGTGCACAAACCTATAAATTCGACACAAAACCCTGCAAAATGCGCCTATCTCCAGGCGCATTTTTTTCGTACAATAGTATTACAAACAGGGGAAGAAAGGAATTGAGAAAATGGAGAATCTGAGAGAACTGACGGGGAACACAGATAAGGAAAAGATGCGGCAGAAGCTGTGCTATCTGTTTCTGATTTTTCTGACCGGCTGTCTGATCGGCTGGGTCTATGAAGAGATTTTTTACTGGATCACGGAAGGCATGCTGCGGAACAGGGGAATTCTTTACGGCCCGTGGCTTCCGATCTACGGCATTGGTGCACTGGGGATCTATGCGCTGAAGCCGCTGAAAGATCATCCGGTATGGCTGTTCTCGCTGTGCATTGTCATCAGCGGCGTGGTGGAATACGTGATCGGTTGGGCCGGGATTCACTGGTTCGGACTGCGGCTCTGGGATTACAGCGGGCTGCTGTTGAATCTGGATGGGATCGTCTGCCTGCGGAGCGTGGTAAGCTTCGGGTTTCTCGGCCTGGGATTTCATTATCTGGCAGAGCCGGCGGCGGAAGGGCTGTTTCACAAAATTCATCTACAGAAGGTTTCTCTCGCCTGCGGCGCTCTGGCAGCATTGTTTCTGGCAGACTGCGTGCTGAGCTTTCTCTTCCGGACACCGATTACATACTGAGCTTGTGACCAGACTCTGGCCGAACGAAAAAGAATGAAAAATGAAAGGGGTAAAAATATGAAAAAAATAGAAGCAGCATCGATTACATTCTGGATCGCAGGAATTCTCTGCCTGTTGGGTTCGATTATGACCGGATAGAATGAGAAAGCATTTCTGCCGCTGGCACTGACATTTATTATGACAGCCATATATTCCGGCATTGCATGTGAAAAGCTGCAGCAGGGGAACGCGGCAGAATAGGGGCACAGCACTGGGATATAGCATAGGGCTACAGCACAGGGACGCCAAACGGTCGTTTTTTTCTCGAGTGGCGTGTATCGATCATCGAGGTATCGATGAAAATATTGAAAAAAAGCACTTCAAGCACCGAAAATGAATAATCATGTTGCCAAAAACATAATTATGCATAAATTCTGGAGAATGCAGAGTAAAAAAACAAGCTTTTCCTTTAAAAAAGCAGTAATATCGTCATACGAAGACAGTACGGGGACGCCAATGAAATCGAAAAACTCATTTGGCGTCCCTTTTTGCCTGCAAAAAGAAGAATGTGAACATTCATGTAGTTTAAGCTCTTGCATAGTGTGAATATTTAATCTGTTTTCAGTCAGACACACGAACATGACGCAAAGAGAAATGAGCTGTTTTGGAAAAGAAACGATGGTTTTTATATGTTATAATCTGGTTACCACGTGGAAAACAAGCAGAGAGGTGATGATTATGAAAACCTGCGGTTTTATCGATGAAAGTCTACGGTACATTGAAGAGCATCTTGAGGAGAATCTGACGGTTGCAGAATTCTCAGAACAGGCCGGATATTCGGAATCCGGTTTTTCGAGGTTATTCCGACGGGAAATGGGGTGTTCCGTTCTGGAGTATGTACGCAGAAGAAAACTCCTAAAGGCATCAGAACTGATACTGAATGGCGAGAAAGTAATTGATGCTGCATTTCAGTATGGATGGCAGACTCACAGCGGTTTTACCAAAGCTTTCCGGCAGGAATTCGGTTTTTCACCATCACTTCTCAGAGCAATGAGAATGCAGGCGGACTGCCTGAAAGGAGGAAACGGAATGAACCATATTATATACAATATTCCAAAGGAGCACACCCCAAAGGAAGATCTTTTCCAGTTGCTGAAAATAGAAATGACACTAAACGACAATGAAATTGACATAGAAGAACTGAAGCAAGTCTATGATTTTGCATGCCAGGTCTATTACGGAATGAAAAGGTATTCCGGGGATGAATATGTGACGCATCCGCTGAATACTGCGTTGATCCTTGCGCAGATGAATGCGGAAAAGAATACGGTTTATGCGGGAATGTTTTGTGATGCGCTTGAAAAAACAAAAGTGACAGCAGAAGAACTGAAAGAGAACCTGCCATTGGAAGCGGCGGTACTGGTGCAGACACTGAAAAATTATAAGTTGGAGAACCAGGTTATTTCCGAAAATGAAGAGGTGGCTCTGATAAAAATCGCAGAACGGCTGCATAATATGAGGACGGTCAAATATATGGATGAGGCTGAAGCAAAAAAGAAAGCGAAAGAAACGTTGGAATTCTTTTTACCGGTAGCAAGGAAACTGGGAAACAATATATTTATTGAAGAACTGAATGATCTGGTATTAAGATTTGGAGTGTGAATGACAGAAATAAAAAAAGACGGGTGTGTTCTGGTAACGGAGCACACTTTTTTTCGTAGTGTTTCAAGATTTGCTCTTCACAAACGCAGGATACAGGGGTATAATATCAAAACCACACAATACGAGAAAAGCAGTGAAAGAAGCAAAATGGAATGGATCAGAATAAAATTAAAATAAATGTCAGAGAAGAGCGGCCCGAGGATTATCGTCGGGTCGAGGAAATAACAAAAGCGGCCTTTTCTTATCCCGGCCGGATTGAGCAAGGCGGTATTGGATGTCCGTATGAGCATTGGATGGTCCACGAACTCCGGGAACGGGATGGAATTCTGCCTTTGAGTCTGGTGGCAGTGGTGGACGACACAATTGTCGGCCATATTATATGCAGCCATGCAGCAGTGAAAACAAAAGAGAAAAGAATTCCGGTGCTGAACTTCGGTCCGCTGAGTGTTTTGCCGGAATATCAGAGAAAAGGAGTAGGCGGTGCGCTTCTGAAGGCTATGATGAAAAGGGCAAAAGAAATGGGATTTGGTGCAATTCTGTTCTTCGGGAGCCCCGAGTATTACCCGCAGTTTGGATTCGTGGAAGCAGCAGAGTTTGGAGTCACTGACTGCAATGGGGCCAATTACCCAGCGTTTATGGCAATAGAACTGCAGCCGGGATATCTGTCGCAGGCAAGAAGCGGGAAATATTTCGAGTCAGACATCTACGACGACGAAAAAAACCGTGAAGCAGTGAAAGAATTTGATGAAAAATTTCGGGAAGAAGTGAGGGAGAATGAGAAATGATAACCGAAGGAACGCTGTACCGGCCGCCGGTTGAGGCCAATACCTTTCTGCTGCAGGTGACTGCAGGCTGTACCCATAATGCCTGCAGGTTTTGCAGCATGTACCGGGACAAGAAGTTTCATATGATCGATGAGGATATCCTGCGGCAAAATCTGCAGGAGGAAAAGCGGGTCTGCGAAATTTACGGACGGCCCCACCGCCGGGTATTTCTCATGGATGGTGATGTGTTTTCTCTGTCGGCGGACGGGCTGGAAGAAAAACTGGAATTCATTCGCCGCTATCTGCCGGAAATTGAGGTTTTCAGCATGTATGCGGCGGTTCGCAGCATTCAGAGTAAATCTGACGCAGATCTGGATCGGCTGAAGAAGCTGGGTGTCAATGACCTGTATATCGGCTATGAAACGGGGCTGGACGATGTACTGCAGTTTATGAACAAGGGAACGTCCCTTGCGGACAGTATCCAGCAGGCACATCGACTGAACTGCGCAGGGATCCATCACCGGGCGCTGTTCATGCTGGGGGTCGCCGGGAGGGGACGTGGAGAAGAAAGCGGGCTGGCGGCGGCAAACCTGATCAACGAGATCCGGCCGGACATGGCTCGGTTCACCACTTTGACGGTTTTTCCGGGCACGGAGCTGGAAGAAGATGTGAAGGCAGGACGGTTTACGGAAGCCGGGGAAAAGGAAAACCTTATCGAAGAAAAGATTGCGGTGGAAAACATTCAGCTGCCGGAGCTGCATTTCCAGGCAAGCCATGTGCTGAATTCCACACCGGTTGCCGGCTATATCGGCAGAGATCGGGAGTGGATGCTGAAGCGGCTTACCAGAAGCATCGATGAATTTGATGAGGAGAATTTTTCGAGAAACTTCCGAAGAACCCATCTGTAAGAAATACGGAGGCAGAAAATATGGCCATATGAAAAGTAGGCTTTGACTGGGTGCCGAATGTGTGTTAGAATTCTTTCGGTGCATGAAAGTGCGTGGAAAAAAAGAAGCGGGTGGAAAGATGGAAGTTCAGATCGAATCGATTTTGCAAAGCGGACAGTTCAAGAAGCTGATGGAAGAGCAGATTACCGGACTGCGGAAAAAATACGGGCTGAAGAAGGCGGAGATTGAGATTCTGTATTTTTTGTCACGGTGCGGGGAACACAATACGTCATCGGATATTTATTACCAGCTGATGATGAACCGTGGGCATATTTCCCAGGCGGTGGATGGACTGTGTCAGAAGCATCTCATTGAGGCGGTGCCGGACCGGGAGGACCGGCGGTATGTGCATTACATTATTCTGGATTCCGCCATGGAAATCGTGCAGCAGATCGAAAAAGTCCATGAAGACGTGCGCCGGGAAGTGCTGGAGGATATTTCGGAAGAGGAACTGAAGGTGTTTCAGAACGTGGCGGTGAAGATTCGCAGGAATATCGAGAGGCTGATCTGATCAGAATCTGAGCAGCTGCCTCTGCACCGCTTTACTTGACAAAAGTCTGAAATATAGTATAATAGTTTAAAAATAAACAGTTTAAAATTAAAATGTTTTCGCAGAAAAACATTTTTATTTTTTACGAAAAGGGTACTTGGAAACAGAAAATATTATGAGACGGGAGGAAACCATGACAGAGAAAAAAGAAATTCTGAACCGAGACATCGATATTCTCAGCTTGTCCAACGAGCTGACGTATCACAGATACCTGCTGAATCATGGGCAGGTGCGGGAATTTTTTCAGAAAATGAGCATTCCGGAGTATATCGCACTCCACAAGATCGGTGCGGACCGGGACACATCGGATATCTATTCCGGCAGAACTTATCTGCGGGAACTTTCCGAAAAGATGCAGATTTCCATGCGCAAGACATCGGATATGATCGGAAAACTCCGCGACCGGGGGCTGGTGGTCTGGTCCCATGACGGCATTGGCAGCGAGGGAACCTATGTGACCATAACTGAAAGCGGGCAGAAGCTGCTGGGAGAGCAGGAAGAAATTCTGAAGAATTTTTACGGTCGTGTGATTGAAACGTATGGAAAAGAGAATATGCTGCAGCTGCTCCACATGATGAAGCAGTTGGAAACCGTTATGAGCAGTGCAGTGGAAGACATGGAAGGGGTTACGGATGATGGGGAAGACACTGAATGAGTACAGCCGGCTGCAGGAGGCCATGTGCCGGAAAAACGACAGCATTTCACCGAGGCTTTTTGAAGAGTATGGGGTAAACCGCGGGCTGCGGGATTAAAAAGGCAACGGTGTGCTGACAGGCCTGACGAAGATTTCGAAAATCACATCTTCAAAAATAGAAAATGGGGAAAAAGTACCATGTGACGGTCAGCTCTGGTATCGGGGATACC
>JAQXSU010000074.1 GCA_029219125.1 Bacillota bacterium | reverse complement strand
ACGGAAGGCTCAGCCAGCGCATCGATCAGTTCCACGGTGTCGGCATTCGGCGTGCCGTCTTCATTCAGAAGGTAGTTGTACTTCCGGATCCGGATCGGCACTGCAGTCTTGGCATCCACGAAGTGGATGGTGCCCTTCACTTTGCGGCCTTCGAAGCCGGAACCGCTCCTGGTTTCCGGATCGTAGGTGCAGTGCAGCTCCTTGATGGAGCCGTCTTCATTCTTCACCACATCGTTGCAGGTGATGAAGTAAGCGCCCTTAAACCGGACTTCATTGCCAGGGAAGAGACGGAAATACTTCTTTACCGGCACTTCCATGAAGTCCTCGCCGTCCACATACAGTTCTCTGGAGAACGGTACCTGACGGGTGCCCATTTCCGGCACCTGTGCGTTGTTTTCGATGGTACACAGTTCACTCTGGGTTTCCGAATAGTTGGTAATCACCACTTTGATCGGATTGAATACCACGTTGCGGCTCTCCACCTTTTCCTTCAGATCATCCCGGACGCATCCTTCCAGCACGGAATATTCGATGGTGCTGTTGGACTTGGCCACACCGATCATCTCACAGAAGCTGCGCACCGCTTCCGGCGTATAGCCTCTGCGGCGGATTCCTGCGATGGTCGGCATCCGCGGATCATCCCAGCCTTCCACGGTACCGTCGTCCACCATGGCCTTCAGGTAACGCTTGGACATGACGGTTCCCGTCAGATTCAGACGGGCAAACTCAATCTGCCGCGGCGGATTCGGCCAGAAGCCCACTTCACGGAGCACCCAGTCATACAGCGGACGGTGGTCCTCAAACTCCAGGGTGCAGATGGAATGGGTGATGCCTTCGATGGCGTCCTCAATCGGATGGGCGAAGTCGTACATCGGATAGATGCACCACTTGTCTCCGGTGTTATGGTGCGATGCATGGGCAATCCGGTAGATAATCGGATCCCGCAGGTTGATGTTCGGCGATGCCATATCAATCTTCGCACGGAGCACCTTCTCGCCGTCTTTATATTTTCCTGCCTTCATCTCTTCGAAAAGCTGCAAGTTTTCTTCAATGGAACGGTTTCTGTACGGGCTTTCCTTTCCCGGCTCCGTCAGAGTACCGCGGTATTCCTTTATCTCATCCCCGGTAAGGTCGCAGACGAAAGCCTTTCCCTTCTTAATCAGTTCTACGGCTGCTTCATACATGGTGTCAAAGTAGTCGGACGCCCAGAGCCGCTTTTCCCAGGTGAAACCCAGCCACTTCACATCCTCTTCAATGGAATCCACGTATTCCACATCTTCCTTCACCGGATTGGTGTCATCATACCGCAGGTTCACCTTGCCGCCGTACTTGGCCGCCGTGGTGAAATTCAGGCAGATGGACTTGGCGTGTCCGATGTGCAGGTACCCGTTGGGTTCCGGCGGGAAGCGGGTGTACACTTCTTTGTAGACGCCGTCCTCCAGGTCTTTATCGATCATCGTGTGTATAAAATTGGTGGTCATCTCCATGTCTGACATAACAATCCTCCAAAAAAATAGTCATATTTCCAAAAATGTCTTATGGATTAGTATAGCACAAACAGCCGGCAGTATACAAGAGCCCGCCGTCAGAAAAAAGCCGGGCTAGCGGGTTTTGTCGATAAACTTTCTGCCCTTGATCCTGCAGATCTGCTCCTGACAGCTGGCACAGGTCAGGGTGGCATTGGAACCCTCCCAAAACCGTTCCGGATGTTTCAGCAGCGTGATCTCCCATCGGAGCATCACCACGATACTGGTGAAAAACAGGCTCCAGGTGAAGAAATTCCGGATGAACAAAAGCGGCGTGAACATCATGAAGTGGCCCCAGTTGAAAATCCGGCAGTTGACGCAGCATTTGTTCCTGATAAAGAACTGCTGGAACGGACACCAGATGACCACGCAGATCAGGTCGCATACATAATAGAACACCGAAAGCAGGATCAGCTCCCGGAAGCCGATGAGATTCCATACATACAGGGCACCGAAGACCGCATTGACCGAAAGCCATGCCAGCAGCACCCATATGGCGGAAATGTTGTTTTTCTGCACATATCGGTACATCTCCAGCGCATCATAGCCCTCCACCGGCTGATAGTAGTCCGCGAATTCCTTTTTGCTGCCCATGGTCAGGCTCCAGTTGGAAGGCATCATGTGCAGAATCATGCCTCCCATGAGAAGGGCCCAGATGCCCAGAAAGCCCCAGGCTCCTGCCGGCATGGAATGTCCCGGCCGGATCTCCGCAGAAAAAATCAGGTCGAAGTATTGGGGCCGCGTCACATACGCCCACACTACCAGTCCGAATACCAGAATTCGGAAGACCAGCTTTCCCGCATAAACATGCAGCATTCTGCCTTTTTTCAGTTTCATTTCGTCAGACTTCCTTTCCGGTCACGTATTTTTTCAGCCCCGCAAAATCCGCACTCTCCAGGGCAAGTGGGAAGCCGCCTCCGGCAAGAGTCGCAAGGTCGTGGGCGTCGGATGCCTGGATCAGCTTCAGACCCTCCGGCAGCCCCTCCGGTTTTTCATAACGGATCTCGGCTGCCGGTACATCCAGTTCCTCCGGCCAGGTTCCCAGCATGGCAAACAGGCCGTTGGCATCCCGGTCCACGTGGGCAGGCCAGCATAGCCCTCCATACGCCGCCACTACCCGGGGCAGATCCACGATGGAAATATCGCATCCGGTCAGCAGCAGCTTTGGTTCTGTTTCCCGGCTCCCGTCGGGATGGATGATGACCTGCTCCCCGAAGATCTTCGGCCGGTTGGCAATCATCGGAATATGTTCATACAGCATGGCATCAAATGACATGGCCTGCTGCAGATCCGGAAAAAGGCAGACGCAGTGAATGTCTTCTGAAGTATTTACCTCGATGCCGGGGATAAACCCAATGCCGTACTCTGCTGCAGCCGCGGCGGCGGCTGGACAGTTTCCGGCTGAGTTGTGGTCCGTCAGGGCGATCAGATCAATGCCGCTGACTTTGGCCATTCCCACCAGATCGAAGGGATCCATTTCCTCGCTGCCGCAGGGGGACAGGCAGGAATGGATATGAAGATCTGTCTTTATCATAGCTTCTGATGGATCAGGCTGGCAGTTTCAAACACGGGCAGGCTGCTTTTCAGCAGGGTTACCTTCCCTTTGGCCGCATCCACTGCATCCTGGTCGAAATCGTAGCCTTCGGCAATGACGACACAGGCCACATCCGTCAGTGAAGCCACGGCAATCACGTTCTTGTTTCCCATGACTGTAACCCAGACGCTGTCTTCCGGGGCTCTTGCCATGGCAATGGAGAGCATATCGCAGCAGAAAACCCGGTCCGCCTGCCGGTCCTCTTCCATCTGTACGGTTTCCAGCTCCGTCATCTTCGCAATTTCATGTACCGTCAACCTTCTGTCCCCTTTCCTTCAGATTCCTTCCCTTCCTCTTTGTTCTGCTCTTCCTTTTCTTCCAGGAGTTTTTCCAGTTTTTCTCTCAGCAGGAATACGCACTGTTCCTCTTTCCCGTAACCGTTGATAATATCTTCGGCCAGTGCGCGGCATGTCGGTGCGCCGCAGGCCCCGCAGTCTTTACCGCTGAGCCGTTTTACCTGTTCCTCAATCCGTGCCAGCTTTTCCATAGCCCGGCCCATATCGCTGTCCAGCAGCATATATGGTTCATAGGTAATAGGAAAATCCTCCTTCATGATTTCATCATCCGGCGTGCCTTCCAGCTTTCTGGTCGGCGTGATGGTGTTCATGATATGAACCAGTCTGGATTTGGCGATATAGGTGTTCTCTACGGTCAGAGCGCCGCCCACACAGCCGCCGATGCAGCCGTTCAGTTCGATGAACTGGGCCTGGTGAATCCGGTCGTCCTCCAGTGCCTCCAGCACAGAAATCACGTTTTCAATTCCGTCTGCCGCCAGATTACAAAGTGCCTGGCTGGCCAGTGCTTCGCCGCCGGACTTGGCCCAGCTGACACCGGTAGCACTGGAAAAAGCCAGAAATTCCGGATCGGTGATGTCTTTCAGCTTGGGCTGCAGCACAGGGTACAGTTCCGACATGGAAACCACGCCGTCCACATAGCTTTCGTATTCACCCAGCGGCATCTTGGTGCTGGTGGACTTGGCCGGACAAGGTGAAATAAAGATGCATCCGATCTTTTCCTTCGGTAGGCCTGTTTTCTCCATGGCAATCTTCTTCGCCCAGCGTGCGGAGACATCCATCGGCGTCCGATACTGCAGCAGATGCGGCAGCAGAGACGGGAATCGGGTCCGGATAATCCGAACCACCGCCGGACAGGCACAGCTGATGACCGGCAGTTCAACCCGCTCGTAATTCAGATCCATCATGGTGGCGCGGGATACGGCTTCCGCACCGGCCGATACCTCGAACACTTCATCAAATCCTATTTTTTTCAGCGCCGTCAGCAGTACATTCCGGTCGCGAAGGCCAGAAAACTGTGCATAAAATGACGGTGCAGGAAGTGCAATGGTATATTCATACTTATGAATGATATCCAGAGAGTCCACCACCGCTTTCTTCGCATGGTGCGGGCAGACACGGATACATTCGCCGCAGTCGATACATCGTTCCGATATGATGATCGCCTTGCCGCCCCGCACACGGATGGCCTCCGTCGGGCAGCGCTTGACACAGGTGGTGCAGCCGCAGCATTTGTCTTTATCCAGCTTTACAGAGTGTGTAAATTTACTCATGGTCGCATCCCTCCCTATCTTGTAAAAAACTTCAGGGTCAGCGTCGTTCCCACACCAACGGTTGTCTTGATGTCCAGAACGTCCGCATATTTTTTAATATTGGGCAGTCCCATGCCTGCCCCGAAACCCAGCCCCCGGACTTCTTCTGTTGCCGTAGACCAGCCCTCCTGCATGGCCTGATCCACATCGGGGATTCCCGGACCCACATCGTCGAAAACCGCACAGATTTCCTCCGGCGAAATGGTCACCGTGATGGTGCCGCCGTTGGCATGAATCACCATGTTGATTTCCGCTTCATACATGGCGATGGATACACGCCGGATGACATCCGGTGCGAATCCCAGAGTCTTCAGTGTTTTCTTCACATTTCCGGACGCTTCTCCCGCGCCGGAAAAATCCGATGCGTCCACAGTATATGTCTGTACCAGTGCTGACATCAGCAATCATCTCCGCTCTTGAGGCCTGCATGGTACAGAATGCCGCAGGAGGCAAACATACCCTTCTCCGTGGACATGAGGATAATAGAACGTTCTTCCGCCAGTTCAATCATGGCTTCTGTCGGTTCTTTCCCCCGAACGAATACCAGGCAAATGATATCCATCATCTCAGCGGTCCGTACCACCTGCGGATTGATCAGCCCGGTCAGAAGAACCGCCTGGTCTTCCACGTAAGCCAGCACATCGCTCATCAGATCGCAGCCCACGCCAGTATGTACTTCCCGTTCCAGCATTTCTTCGCAGCAATATATTTTCGCATCAAGTAGTCTGGCAATTTGTGTTATTGTCATTGGCTTTCCCTCCAATTCAGAATCGATTAAAGTATATCAAATTCCACAAGACAAAACAATGGTCTTGGTGTATAATTATGCCAGAAAAATTTACATTTTGACAGGAGCTGAGTGCCATGATGCCGGAATTATCCTTAAACATCCTGGACGTGACCCAGAATTCGGTCACGGCAGGAGCAACTCTGATAAAAATCAATATTGATGCCAGCACGGCGGACGACCGGCTGACCATTTCCATATCCGATAACGGCTGCGGTATGACCGAAGAACAGGTAAGAAATGTGACCGATCCCTTCTTTACTTCGCGCACCACCCGAAAGGTCGGCCTGGGAATCCCTTTCTTTAAAATGGCTGCAGAGCTGACCGGCGGCAGCTTCCGGATCGGAAGCAAGGTGGGAGAAGGTACAACCACCACTGCCATCTTCGGACTTTCCTCCATCGACCGGATGCCTCTGGGTGATCTCCCGGGAACCATGACAGCCCTCATCGGGCCCAGCCCCGAGATCGACTTCGTGCTGACGATGGATTTTGATGAGAAGGGTTTCGTCATGGATACCCGGCAGTTTCGCGAGATTCTTGGCGGCATTTCTCTTTCGGAGCCGGAAGTCCTGACCTACATCCGCGACTATGTGAAGGAAAATATGGCGGAATGCAATATGAACTTTTGACATTTCAAAAACAAATATTTTAATATTGTTAAGAAAATGTTTTTTCTTTCATATTTACACATTTGTGATATAATGTAGATATGGTTTTTGTGATTATGTATTGATAATATAACATAATATAGACAGGAGGTTTTGAAATTGGCAAAGAAAAAGACCGTTGTACCATTTCAGGGTACCGCAGAGCAGGAAGAAAAGCTGAAGGCTGTCATCGCCAGTCACCGGGATATTCCGGGGGCTCTCATGCCGGTTCTGCAGCAGGCACAGGACATCTATGGGTATCTGCCTATTGAGGTTCAGCAGATGATTGCTGAAGGCCTGAACCTTCCTCTGGCTGAAGTTTACGGCGTATGTACTTTTTACTCACAGTTCACCCTGAACCCGAAAGGAAAGAACGAAGTTTCCGTTTGTCTGGGTACTGCATGCTATGTAAAAGGGGCCGGCGCGGTTCTGGACAAAGTATGCGAGACGCTGGGGATTGAACCGGGCGGGGTTACCGCAGACGGCGAATTCTCTGTTTCCACTACCCGCTGCATCGGCGCATGCGGACTGGCTCCGGTTATGACCATCAACGACGAAGTGTATGGTCAGGTAACCAAGGACGATGTGACTGCCATTCTCGGAAAATATCTGAAGTAAGGCGGCGCGAAACAGAACGACAGATTTCACAAACGATTGAACAGAATTTTGGAGGTTAGAAAAATGAAATCTCTTGCAGAACTGGCTGAACTGAGAGAAAAAATGAAGTCCAGCGTAAATATGCGTCAGGATGCTTCCGATGATACCCGCGTGGTAGTCGGCATGGCAACCTGCGGAATCGCCGCAGGCGCCCGTCCCGTTCTGGCTGCATTTGTAGACGAAGTTGCGAAACGCAAATTGCAGGGTGTCATGGTAACCCAGACGGGATGCATCGGCATCTGTAAATATGAGCCTGTTGTTGAAGTGTATGTTCCGGGCGAGGAAAAGGTTACATACGTGCTGATGGATCCGGAAAAGGCCGCTAAAGTGGTTGCGGAACATCTGGTAAACGGTCGGGTGGTAACCGAATACACCATCGGAGCGGTACAGCAGCAGGAACACAAATAAAGGAGGACTGAAACTATGGACAGAATCAGAATGCATATTCTCGTTTGCGGTGGTACCGGCTGCTCCTCCTCCCATTCAGAAGATATTCTGGAAAATCTGAAGAAGGAACTGGCCTATCATGACCTGGATCAGGAAGTGAAAGTGGTCCGGACCGGCTGCTTCGGCCTCTGCGAAATGGGACCGATTATGATTATTTATCCGGAAGGCGTGTTCTATTCCAAGGTGAAACCGGAAGATGTAAAGGAAATCGTGGAAGAACACGTACTGAAGGGCAGAATCGTAAAGCGTCTGCTTCATAAGGAAGCCATCGATGAAGAAACCATCAAGAGTCTGAATCAGACCCGCTTCTATGAGAAACAGCAGCGTGTGGCACTGCGTAACTGCGGTGTCATCAATCCGGAAGATATTCGGGAATACATCGCTGTCGATGGATATGAAGCACTGGGACGGGTACTGACCCAGATGACCCCGCAGGAAGTTGTGGATATCGTAAAGGCTTCCGGCCTTCGCGGCAGAGGTGGTGCCGGCTTCCCTACCGGAACCAAATGGCAGTTTGCCATGGGCGATGCACCGGTGAAGTATGTATGCTGCAACGCCGATGAAGGTGACCCTGGCGCATTCATGGACCGTTCCGTTCTGGAAGGTGACCCGCATGTGGTACTGGAGGCCATGACCATCGCAGGTTATGCCATCGGTTCCCATCAGGGCTACATCTATGTGCGTGCGGAATACCCGATCGCAATCCACCGTCTGCAGATTGCAATCAACCAGTCCCGTGAAATGGGATTCCTGGGTAAGGACATCTTCGGATCCGGATTTGACTTTGATATCGAACTCCGCCTGGGCTCCGGCGCATTCGTATGCGGTGAAGAAACCGCACTGATGACCTCCATCGAAGGTCACCGCGGCGAACCGAGACCTCGTCCGCCATTCCCGGCTGTAAAGGGTCTGTTTGCGGTTCCGACCATTTTAAACAACGTAGAAACCTATGCCAACATTCCGCAGATCATTCTGAAGGGTGCCGACTGGTTTGCTTCCATGGGTACGGAAAAATCCAAGGGAACCAAGGTATTCTGTCTGGTTGGCAAGATCAATAATACCGGTCTGGTGGAAATCCCTATGGGTACCACACTCCGGGAAGTTGTAGAAGATATCGGCGGCGGCGTTCCGAACGGGAAGAAGTTCAAGGCTGCACAGACCGGCGGTCCGTCCGGCGGCTGCATTCCGGCTTCCCTGATCGATACACCGATCGATTATGAAAATCTGGCTGCCGTAGGAACCATGATGGGTTCCGGCGGTCTGATCGTTATGGATGAAGACACCTGTATGGTAGATATCGCCAAGTTCTTCCTGGAATTCACCGTAGACGAATCCTGCGGTAAATGTACTGCCTGCCGGATCGGAACCAAGCGTCTGCTGGAAATGCTGGAGAAGATCACCAGCGGTCAGGGCACGCTGGAAACACTGGATGAAATGGAGCAGCTGGCTTATGATATCAAGGCCAACTCCCTCTGCGCACTGGGTCAGACCGCACCGAATCCGGTACTGTCCACCATGCGTTACTTCCGTGATGAATACATCGCCCATGTGGTAGATAAGAAATGTCCTGCCGGCGTATGTAAGGAACTGCTTTCCTATCAGATCCTTCCTGACAAGTGCCGCGGCTGTACAGCCTGCTCGCATGTATGTCCTGCAGCTGCCATCAGCGGCAATCTGCGTGAACCGCATGTCATCGACAAGGAAAAATGTCTCAAGTGTGGTGCCTGCCTTGAAAAATGTAAGTTCGGCGCCATCATCAAGGGTTAAGGAAAGGAGCTGTGAATCGTGAGCATGGTTAAACTGACAATCAATGGGATTCCTGTGGAAGTGCCGGCCGGAAGTACAGTTCTGGAAGCTGCAAGAGAAGCCGGTGTCCGCATCCCGACATTATGTTACTTAAAAGATATCAATGAAATCGGTGCATGCAGAATGTGCCTCGTAGAAGTAAAGGGAGCCCGTTCTCTGGTCACCTCCTGTGTTTACCCTGTAACAGAGGGAATGGAAGTTTTCACCAACACCCCTGCTGTGCAGCGTTCCCACAAGGCCACCCTGGAGCTGCTGCTCTCCAACCACAGAAAGGACTGTCTGTCCTGTCCTCGTTCCACAGACTGTGAGCTGCAGGCCCTCTGCCGCGAATACGGTGTGGACGAATATAAGTATGGTAAATTTGATCTGAAGCCGGATGTGGATGCATCTGCAATTCATCTGATCCGTGACAATTCCAAGTGTATTCTCTGCCGCCGCTGCGTCGCAGTCTGCAGAAAGAGCCAGTTTGTGGGCGTCATCGGACCAAATGACCGTGGATTTGATTCCCACATCGGCTGTTCCTTCGATATGCCTCTGGCAGAAACCTCCTGTATCCACTGCGGACAGTGTATCGCAGTCTGCCCGACCGGCGCACTTACCGAACGGGATGATACCGGTAAGGTATGGGCTGCCATCGCAGATCCATCCAAGCATGTGGTCGTAGGTACTGCACCTTCTGTTCGTGCACAGCTGGGCGAATGCTTCGGCATGCCGGTGGGCACCAACGTAGAAGGCAAGATGGTAACCGCCCTTCGTCGTCTGGGCTTCGATAAGGTCTTCGACGTGGATACGGCGGCTGACCTTACCATCATGGAAGAAGGAACTGAATTCCTGCATCGTCTGCAGAACGGCGGCAAACTGCCGATGATTACCTCCTGTTCACCAGGCTGGGTAAAATTCTGTGAAACCTATTATCCGGACATGATTGAAAACCTGTCCTCCTGCAAGAGCCCGCAGGGCATGTTCGGTGCCATGGTTCGTACCTACTATGCGGAAAAGCACGGTATCGATCCGAAGGACATCGTCATCGTATCCATCATGCCTTGTACGGCGAAGAAGTTTGAGGTCAGCAGAGAGGAGCTTTCCGAAAACGGACTGCCTGACATCGACGTTTCTCTGACCACCAGAGAACTGGCTGCTATGATCCGCAAGGCAGGCCTGATGTTCACCGATCTTCCGGATGAAGAGTTTGATCCGTTCCTTGGTATCGCTTCCGGTGCAGGTCATATCTTCGGTGCCACCGGCGGCGTAATGGAAGCTGCCCTTCGTACCGTATATGAAGTGGTTACCGGCAAGCCTTGCGATCCGATCGAATTCCACGACGTCCGCGGTACGGAAGCCATCAAGGAAGCTGAATACGATCTGGCAGGCACCAAGGTACGGGTTGCTGTAACCTCCGGCCTGTCCAATGCGGCCAAGCTTCTTGACCGGGTAAAGAACGGCGAAGCGGAATATGACTTCATCGAGGTCATGGCTTGTCCGGGCGGCTGTGTAAACGGCGGCGGTCAGCCGCATCAGCCGGGCGAAGTGAGAAACTTCACCGACCTGCGTGCAGACCGTGCAAAGGCTCTGTACAGCGAAGATGCTGCAATGACACTGCGTAAGAGTCATGAAAATCCGATCATGAAGGATCTGTATGACAACTATCTGGGAGAACCAGGCGGTCATAAGGCCCATGAACTGCTTCATACTTCTTACACTCGCAGAAACGTATATTAATCAGAAAACCGCGAAAAGGGTGCCGGCATGGCCGGTGCCCTTTTTTCATCACTCCGGCAGGCCGGTCCGGGCCGGGTGAAACAAGCATATTCACGAGATTCAAAGGGGATAGTTTCATGAGAACCAAAAAAAAGAAGCATTGGAAGGTAACGCCTAGATTTTATATTTTGCTGGGAATCCTGATTGCTGTGATCCTCATTGTCCTTGCCGTTTTTCTTCTGGGAGACAGGGATCAGAACGCAGGAAGCCAACTGCCGGATCCGCCGGATGCGTCTCAGACAGGAGATTCCGGAAATATTGACGGCACCGATGAACCCGGCGATTCAGAAGAGCCCGGTGATACCGAGGAGCCCGGTGATACAGATGCTCCGGGCGATACAGAAAAACCGAATGATGTTCAGAACCCGGACACGACGTCTGATCCAAATCAGACGGACAAGCCGCAGGCACCGGCCAGTACTGATGTACGGACCGAGGACGACGGAAATCTGATGGTTCTGGTCAACAAGCAGTATGCCGTATCCCGGGATTATTACCCGACGGACATGGTGGATATCGACGGATCTCTTTCCACCAATCAAAATCTGAAGGTGAAGCGGGAAGCTTACGATGCGTATCTTTCCATGCTTGCGGATGCGAAAAAAGAAGGACTGAATTTCGCCATCTGTTCCGCTTACAGAAGCTATGCCCTGCAGGAAAGCCTGTACAACAATTCCCTGGCAGCCAACGGCAAGGCCTACACCGAAAAAATGTTTGCCTACCCGGGACAGAGTGAGCACCATACCGGCTATGCCATCGATGTGACCAGCGCCTCCATGAACTGGGGTCTTTCGCAGAATTACACCGACTACCCGGACGGCGCCTGGATCACGAAGCACTGCAGTGAATACGGCTTCATCATCCGCTATCCGAAGGGAAAGGAAGACATCACCGGCTACATGTATGAGCCGTGGCACATCCGTTATGTTGGTGTGGACGCTGCGAAGGAGATCACCCAGCAGGGCATTACTTTAGAAGAATATCTGGGTGCGGTATAAGGATTCCGGCTCAATTCGCAATCAAAATACAGAAAAGCTCTCTGGCCGAAACCGGAGAGCTTTTTCTTTCATTGCCATACTATATTTTTATTCCACACCCTGTTCTTTTTTATATTTCTCAAACTCAGGGTCATTGGCCCAGACAAAGTGCGAAGGCCGGATTTCCCGCCAGGATGGTTTATCCACGCTGTAATCATGACAGGACGGATCGTATACCTTCAGCTTTTTCTTCTTTTCATTCACAGGATCCGGCATAGGAATGGCCGAAAGCAGTGCCTGAGTATACGGGTGGGTCGGGTGGGCAAACAGTTCTTCGGTTTCCGCCAGTTCCACCAGCACGCCCTTATGAATGACGCAGATACGGTCGCAGATGAAGCGCATTACCGAAAGGTCATGGGAAATGAACAGATAGGTCAGATCATATTCCCGCTGGAATTTCGCCATCAGATTCAGTACCTGTGCACGGATGGATACATCCAGTGCAGAAATCGGTTCATCTGCAATGATGAATTCCGGACGCATTACCATGGCTCTGGCAATACCGATACGCTGCCGCTGCCCGCCGGAAAATTCATGTGGGAAACGACTGGCGAATTCCGGAAGCAGTCCCACCGAATTGAGTGCTTCAGATACTTCTTGTTGGCGTTCTTCCTTGCTCAGCTTCTTTGGCAGATTCAGCAGACCTTCAGCCACAATATAGTCAACTTTGGCTCTTTCATTCAGAGATGCCATCGGATCCTGGAAGATCATCTGAATCTTCTGGGTTACCTCACGGTCCAGTTCCTTGGAAATCTTTCCGTTGATCTTCTTTCCGTCGTAGATGATTTCTCCACCGGCTGTCGGATTGATTCGGATGATTGCACGTCCGATAGTCGTCTTACCGGAACCGGATTCGCCTACCAGACCGAAGGTTTCCCCTTTATAGATCTGGAAACTTGCATTATCTACTGCAGTAAACGGATGCCGGTGGGAACCGAACTGTATGGTCAGATTCTTGACATCGACCAGAACTTTCTTATCTTCATTGTTTTTCACAGCCACCGTTACAGCCTCCCTTCTGCAAGTCGTTTTACGGCTTCAGGCGGCTCCAGTTTCGGAGCACGGGGATCCATCAGCCATGTTCTGACTTTATGTGTCGGCGTCACGTCAAAGAACGGCGGGCGCTCTACAAAGTCGATGTTCAATGCATACGGATTTCTCGGTGCGAACGCGTCGCCTTTGATTTCCATCTGCAGATTTGGAGGCGTACCCACGATGGAGTACAGGTCCTCACCCTTGATTCCCAGCTGCGGCAGGGAGCTGAGCAATGCCCAGGTATACGGATGGCGCGGGTCATAGAATATCTCATTGACACCGCCCACTTCAATAATATCACCTGCATACATAACCGCAATGCGGTCTGCCACATTGGCTACCACGCCCAGGTCATGGGTGATATAGATTGTGGTCAGGTTCAGCTTTTTCTGCAGATCACGAATCAGCTGCAGGATCTGCGCCTGAATGGTTACGTCCAGTGCCGTAGTCGGCTCATCGCAGATAAGCACTCGCGGATCACAGGCCAGTGCAATAGCGATTACGACACGCTGCCGCATACCGCCGGAAAATTCATGTGGATACTGTTTGCAGCGCCGTTCCGGCTCATTGATACCTACATCTGTAAGCAGCTGCACTGCACGCTCATGTGCCTGCTGCTTTGTCATATCATGGTGCAGAAGAACAGTTTCTTCAAGCTGGTGGCCGATGGTTTTCAGCGGATTTAAGCTGGTCATCGGATCCTGCATGACCATGGCAATCTGTTTGCCGCGGACGGTCAGCCATTCTTTTTCTGTTTTGAACTGTGCCAAATCTACGATACTTTCATCACTTCCGGTATCGTCCAGTCGGAATCGGATGCTGCCGTTGTCAATATAGCCGTTGGAGTCCAGCATACCAAGGAAGGTCTTGGTAAATACGGATTTTCCGGATCCCGATTCTCCTACGATGGCAAGGCTTTCGCCTTTCTGGATATCCAGGCTGATACCTCGCAGTACATTCAGTACTGCGCCGCGCAGGGTAAATTTCACCTGAAGGTCTTCGACGCTTAGGATTGTTTCTTTCTTCATCTTTTCCATCTCGTCTCCCTCCTAGTGGTGATTTCTCGGATCTGCGGAATCCGAGAATGCGTTTCCGATAATATAGAATGAAATTGTAATAACCGACAGTACGATGGTCGGGAAAATCAGCTGATATCTGAGTTCCGGGCTCATCATCAGGGCACGGCCTGCATTGACCAGGTTGCCCAGGGACGGTGCACTTGGCGGAAGACCCAGACCGATATAAGTAATGAATACTTCATTACCGATTGCACCAGGAATCGTCAGTGCCATACGCAGCATGATAACCGATACGATATACGGCAGCAGATTCTTCATAATGATCCGGTAGATTGGCGTACCCAGACAGCGGGAAGCCAGATTATAGTCTCGATCTCGGATCATCAGCACCTGATTTCGAATAAACAGTGCCATGGAGAGCCAGCCTGTGATACTCATGGCGAAGATCAGCGTAAACATGCTCCGCTTCATAATATAGGCAAGCAATACCAGTACAATGGTCTGCGGTACATTATCGAATATATTCCACAGTTCTGTGAAGAAGAAGTCCAGTTTTCTCACATAACCCCAGAGCAGACCGATGGTTACACCGATTATTACCTCCGCAATCGCCGCACATATACCAATAATCAGAGAACGTCTGGTTCCACCCCAGATTCTCGCCCACAGGTCTTGTCCGGCACTGTTGGTTCCAAACAGAAATTCAGAGCTCGGCTGCAGATTTGCGCGTGCCATTCCGTTTTCATCGAAAAAGATCTGATTCGGATCCGCCTGATTCGGCAGCAGCGGCTGAATAAAGGTAAACAACAGCAGCACACACATCAGAACCAGGAAAAAAACTGCCATTTTATTGTGGAAAAACGTACGGAAGGTAGAACGCCAGTAAGAATATTCTGTATATCCCAGCCGTTCCGACTCTCTCATGTCATGTTCTGCGAAAGTAAACAGTTCTTCTTCATTCATTGATGCACGATTTACAGTTTTCGGCTCTTTCTCCGTATCTGAACAGCAGTCCATTCCTTTTGCTTCTTCCAGCTTTTCTGCTGTTTCCTTTATGGTCTGCGATACGGAATCTTCCAGACCTTTTGCCAGATGATCTTTTGGTGAAAATTTATTCATCAGCGAGATCCTCCCTTCTTGCCAAATGTAATTCGCGGATCAACGAATGTCATCAGAATATCGCCCAGAATCAGGCCGATAATACTCAGTGCCGAGTAAATCAGCACCAGCGCCTGTACAATTGTGTTGTCCTGACTCTGAATACATTTTACAAGCAGACCGCCCATGCCCGGGATGGAATACAGTGATTCCACATAAATGGAGCCTACCACAGTCAGAACGAACGAAGTCGGAATGTACTGTACCAGAGGTACAACCGCGTTACGGAAAATCTGTTTCCGCATCAGCTCCTTGGAATTCACACCCTTTGCAACTGCAAGCTTTACATAGTCTTTATTGCTTTCATCCACCATGTACCGTCTGAGCCACATGCCGTAATATGCAATATTACCCAGAGACAGAGAAAAAACGGGCAGAATATAAGTTGCCAGATTGTCTCTGGAGAACAAAAGCGGAAGTCCCATTAAACTGGTGCCGTACATCTGAATGAACAGATAATATACAACCGCCGGCACAGCTTGTATGACAACAATGAACGCTGTTCCGATGTGGTCCGGAATTCTCCCCTTATACCTGGTCATCAAACGCCCCAACGGGAGTCCCAGAGCCAGCGAAATTACCAGAGAAATGGTTCCGAGCAGCATGGAGATGGGAACCTTGTCCGCCAAAATTTCAGTAATTGCAATTCCCGGACGATACCTGGACGAATTCCCCAAATCGCCATGCAGAAGGTTGTTATAGAATCTGCCGAGCTGGGTCGGCAGGGGATCCGTCAGTCCCTTAATTTCCAGCTGGTGCTGTACCTGTTCCGGTGTCATCTTATCAAAATTCGAAAAATAACCCTCCACCGGCATCAGACGCAGCAGGCAGAATACGATGGTACATACCAGAAACAGCGTGATAAATGAGCGGAGCACTCTTTTTACGATATAAGAACCCATTTTCTAGCTCCACGCCTCCTTTTCTATTCCTATAAATTCGTACAGCCGGAGGGACTCCGGCTGCACCTCAAATTTCTTATGAAAATTTATGCTTCATGCAATATGGGAACTACTGTGCAGCATTTGCTCTTGCTTCTTCCCACTTCGCCAGTTCGGAATTGAACATTTCTGTATTCATAGCATTTTCTAAGATGTGCTGTCCTTTGTAACGCAGCGTGGATACGCCAAACGGTGCGTACTGACCTTCGAATGTATTCAGTTTGGTTGCCTGATATCCACCGGACAGTCCCAGAGGAACAACAACTGCATGTTCAATCAGGATTGCTTCTGCTTCTGCGAATGCAGCATAACGTTCTGCTGTCTTTTCAGGATCCGTAATGGCGTCCGCTTTGGCAACTGCCTTATAGTATTCATCCATAACAGCCTTGGTTTCAGGTGCTGTGCTGGTATCCATGAAGTTGTAGTTGTTGCCTTCACAGAACGGATCTGCATAAGTCAGAGGGTCAGCATAGTCACATCCGTAGTTACACTTTAACAGAGCATAGTTTCCGCAACGTCTTACGCTGCTCAGGAAGTCCTGCTGCGGACCCTGGTCTACGATAATGTCAATGTAGTCAGAGCCTAACAGTTCTTCCAGCTGTTTTTCCATGTAGGTACATTCGGAAGCCCAGTCAGAAGAAGATGGCAGATAAGGCATCAGAATCTTGACAGGGAAGGTTGCACCGGCAGCTTCCAGTTCCTTCTTGGCCTTATCTCTGTATTCCTTCGCCAGGTCTTCATTGAAGTAAATATCCGGACCTTCGCTTACAGCCAGTTCACTGAAAATCGGCTGATCCACATAATCTGTACCGCCGGCAGCTACGAAGTTAGACGGGGTAATCGTGTTCTGCAGCAGAGTTTCTGCATTCAGTTCGTCAGAAATCTTGATGACACCGATTCTGTTGATACCGTGCATGATGGACTGTCTGAAGTTTTCGTTATTTACAGCGATTGCCCAGTTGTCCGGTTCATATTCTGCGTCAAACTGCGGATCGAAGTTGAAGCACCAGAAATAGCTGTAGTCCGGAAGTACACGAATCGGAGCATAGAGATCCTTGGTTTCGTCATTTTCAGACCAGCTCTTTGCCTGGGTGCTGGAGAGGGATGCGCTCTCTACTTCGCCTCTCTGGAACATTTCGCCAGACAGAGTAGCAGCTTCTGCGTTATAGATATTGGTCAGAGTATCAATGTAAACCTGATCTGCTTCGAAGTAGTTCGGGTTCTTCTTCAGAACGTATTTTTCACCGGCACTGTATTCGCTCAGGTAGTAAGCGCCGCAGTACCACATCTGATCGTAGGAAACGCCGTCCAGTGCTTCGGAGAATGCATTCCAGTCATCTACTGTCCAGCTTGCACGATTATCCCAGTCACCAAACTGGTTCAGGATTCCGGTCGGAGCCGGTGCGAAGCAGCCATAGGTCAGGCAGGACAGGAAGTATGGGGCCGGAGCTTCCAGTGTGAATTCCAGAGTTTTTTCGTCGATTGCCTTAATGCCGACTTCTTCCCAAGGAACTTCGCCGCTGATCAGTGCATCATAACCAACCCAGCTGTTCTTGATCTTGGCTGCAGGGAACATGTAGGATGCAGATACATCATATTTCAGCGCATATTCTGCTGCATTTACGAAGTCCTGTGCCGTTACAGTGCCAACTTCTTCACCCTTGTAGTCATACCATTTGGCATCACGGAGAGTGAATGTCCAAACCAGACCATCTTCAGAAGTGGTCCAGGACTCTGCCAGTGCAGGCTGTACATTTCCTAAGGAATCATACTGGATCAGCCATTCCTCTGTATTTGCAGGAATTGCCATATCAGCAGTATATGTAGTATTCAGATAGTTCAGAGTAGATACGTCAGCAGAATACAGCGAGCGATATTCTGTTGTTCCTTCTGCACTGCTGCTGCCGCCGCATGCAGTGAACATACTCATCACGAGCATGAATACCATGAAACATGCAAAAATCTTCTTTTTCATTTTTTTCCTCCTCTACAATATTCAAGAGTTTCAATTCCCTCACCTGTGCACGCACCGGAAATGTCAAACGGATCATACCCGGTTATTCCAATATTGCGGTGCCTGCGTTGTTTAGGTATCAATTATTTATAGCAATTTTTATGCCATAAACATTATTTTTATAACCATGGCTGATTTTCAATCTTTTCATAGTATTCATTCCGCTAACATTCCATCCTGTAAAATCCATTAAATGTTGCTAATACGGATTAAAATGGATTCTTCACTCGCTGATAACATAGATTTCACCTAAATATCACATATTGAATCAGGGCAAAAACGTACACAATTCTGTGCATCAGAACAATCCTGCAACAGAAAAATCCGGGTTTTGGGATCTTTTGTCCCTGGACCCGGATTTATGTTCCACTATTATAGACTGTTTTACAGACTGCTCTCGGGCCGGTGAATACCGTTCCCTCATCTTACATCAAAGGTGCCACCACCTTCAGCAGCAGGCCCAGCAGGCGGCGCGTCACCTTCTCCTTCCGCAGATCTTCCACTGTCATCTTCTTGCACTTGCTGCGGGTCATACGAAAATCACGCTCAATGGCATCGATTTCCTCTACGTCCTGCATATACATGCCGCATTCGAAATGGTGGTACAGACTGCGATAATCCAGATTGATGGTTCCCACGACAGCCTTCTTATTATCGGAAGTAAATACCTTCGCATGGACGAATCCCGGCAGATACTCATAGATTTCCACTCCCGCCGCCATCAGCTGCTTATAGTATGTCTTCGCCAGAGCAAAGGCATACTCCTTATCCGGAATATGAGGCAGAATGATCTGCACCTCCACGCCGCGCTTGGCCGCAAAGGTCAGTGCCGTAATCATTTCATTATCCAGGATCAGATACGGCGTCATGATGTGAACGTACCGCTCTGCCCGGTTGAGGATATTCTCATAGACCATTTCCCCGACCCGTTCGTTATCCACCGGACTGTCGCCATAAGGCAGTACATAGCCCTTCTGCAGCGGCAGAACCCGGTAGTCCCGGTTCAGATACTTGTCATATTGCTCCACACGCTCGTCCACATTCCACATCTGCAGGAACATGAGGGTAAAGCTTTTCACCGCTTCTCCCTCCACCTTCACCGCAGTATCCTTCCAGTGCCCGTAAAGTGTCCGCCGGTTGATATATTCATCTGCCAGATTGACACCGCCCGTATAGGCCGTCTGTCCGTCAATGACCAGGATTTTTCTGTGATCCCGGTTGTTATAGTGGGTAGACACGGCAGGACGGATCGGCGCAAACATTTTACATTTGATCCCCAGAGCCTGCAGCTTTTTCGGATAATTGTACGGAAGTTTATATAACGCACAGGTTCCGTCATACATGACGCGCACTTCCACACCCTCCTGCACCTTCCGGCTGAGGATTTCCAGAACCCTGCCCCACATATATCCTTCATCCACGATGAAATACTCCAGAAAGATAAACTCTCTTGCTTTTTCCAGCTCGATGAGCAGATCCTCAAATTTATCCTCTCCCTGGGGGAAGTACTTCACTCTGCAGCCCTCATAGACCGGATACCCGCCGAAGGCGTCCATATAGACAGACAGTGCATAAAGCTCCGGCTCCTCTTCACGGAGTTTCTCCGACACATCCGGATCCGTATTCAGATACTCCTTCGTAGAATTGATGATCGTATCCAGCCGCTTATGCAAAAGCCGGTGACCGATGTCGTTCTGGATCCACAGATACAGCGCGCCGCCAAACACCGGCATGGCCATGACGATAATCATCCAGGTCAGTTTCACCGTCGGATCCCCCGCCTTGTTCAGTATATGAAGTCCCACACACAGCGCCACCATGGTGCTGAAGATGTAGAAATATGTCATATACTGCTCCAGCCACTGGTATCCGGCCACAACTATGCCGATCTGAACCAGCATCATGAGCAGGATTACGGTGGTACGGCCAAAGAGCACATTCAGCAGTCCCCGTTTTCCCTTTTCCAGACGCAGCACATTTTCGTCGCTGAGTTGTATGGCGTCCTGGAGCTTGTCCTGAATTTTTTCGTGAAAATTTCCCTGTGACATGCGTTCCCCTTTTTCTTTTCGTCGTTTCTTCTTCGCAAAATCTTTTCGCCCGGCTTTCGCTGGACGTCGCATTCTTTCTTACTTTTATATATGGTACCACATTTTTGCGGAAAATTCCACCTTCAACCCACACGAGACACAAAATATATGGTAAAATGAAAGTAGATTTTTCATTGCAAAGCGAGGGGAAAACATGACCAATTGGGAAATTCTCGGCATCCTGCCGACAGATGATACCACAGCCATAAAAAAAGCATACCGGAATCTTCTGGCAGAAACCAATCCGGAGGACAAGCCGGAGGAATTCATGGCCCTGCGGCAGGCTTATGAGGAGGCCATGGACTATGCACGAAACGGCGGAACGGAGCCGGAAGCAGATTGCAGCGGCAGAAACGGCAGTGATATGCAGAACCCGTCCTACATTGCACTTCACGGAGATCTGCTGCCGGAAGATCATCCCGCCTGGCGCTGGACGAAGAATCTGCAGGCACTTTATCTGGATTTCAGCCGCAGAATCCGGCCGGAAAACTGGGCTGCACTTCTGGAGGACCCTGTCTGCACCCGCATCGACACCGCGGCAGATGCAGAAGATGCACTGCTCAGGATGCTGATGGAATGGTGGTTCCTTCCCGACAGTGCCATCTGTGCCATGAATGAAGTTTTTGATTTTGATGGTGACAGAGAACGTCTCTTTGCCCGCTATCCGAAAGACTTCGTGGAAGCGATCCTGCTGAACCCTCTTCAGCGGGGAAGCGGCGGTTTTGATTACAACCTGTTTGAAGGTGCACCGGATGCGGAATATGATACATATATCAATCTGTACTACACTCTGACCGGACAGGTAAATCGCGATGAACAGGAAACTGCGTGGGAAACCGTTTCGCAGATGGAAGCCCTGCAGATTGATCATCCGTATCTGGCTGTGGAAAAGGCCAAGCTCTACCTGGCAAAAGGAGAAACGAATCTGGCTGCCGCTACTATGGAAGCGGTATACCCTGCCTTTGACTGCAGCCCGGCAGTCTGCTGCATGGCAGGAGAAGTCATGCTGGAGCAGGAAAACTGCTGCGGTGCGAAAGAACGATTCGAAAAAGCGCTGGATGCTCACGCCGATTCCCACTGGGCACGAATCGGACTGGCTGAGGCCTGTCTGGGTCTGAAAGATTATGACGAAGCCGAAAAATGGGTCGGTGAGGTGCTGGCCTTCGACCGCTACAGTCCGAGGGGAAAAGCACTGGAAGAACAAATCCAGACCAGCCAGAAGGAAACGCTTCTTGAAAAGCTGGCGGACGGCGAAGCCTCCCCGGAAGAAAAAATCAAGCTTGCCGTCATCTTTATCGACGCAGGAGACTACCAGCCGGCAGCAGAGATTTTGTCGGGCTTCACCGCAGAAGACAGAAAAGAAGAAGCCGAACGTCATCATTTCCTTGCTACCGCACAGCTGAACATGGATCAGTTCGAGGAAGCCGCCGGAAACTTTCTTCTGGCAGAAAACAGTCTTCGTCAGCTGCTGGAACTCACAGCAGACGAGGAAGAGAAAGCGAATATCGGCGCCAATCTCTGCCGCACCATGGTTATGCGCTCCCTGGCCCTGGAAAGTCTGGGGAAGTGTGAGGATGCGCTGATGGTGGTTACCAATGCTTCCATCGATTACCCCAATCAGAACATGGTCTTCTGCCGCAAGGCTGAGCTCCACTATGAAATGAAACAATACGAAGAAGCCATTGATGCCGCCTCGCGATCCATCCAGCTGGATGAGAGTTTCCATCTTCCATACCGGATCCGTGCAAATGCTTACTATGAACTGGGGCATTACAATGATGCCTATCAGGACTGCAATGACTGTATCAGCATCTACGGCGGCGATATTGAAGCCTTTTTCTGCAAAATCAACATCCTCATCGAGGTGGGCGAAATCCAGGATGCTCTGCAGGAACTGGACGATCTGGAAGCACAGGTTCAGGGAACGAAAATCACCTTCCTCCGGGGCAAAGCCCATGAGGCTGCAGGCGATCTTGAACAGGCAAAGGACGCTTACCTGAAGGTGCTGGACATAAATGAGGATATGCAGCGGGAGCCATTTTATCCGGCCGAGCTGGACGACCTGACCGGTACCTATTTCCGTCTTTTCCATACGCTGCAGAAGCTGTACCACGAAACAGAAAAAGGTCAGTACTGGCATGATTCCATGAAATATCTGCGGGAAGGGGTAAAGCTCTATCCGGATGATCTCCCTCTTGTCTCCGAGCTGGCAGGGGAACTGTACGGCCAGTCCCGCCACGGGGAAGCGCAGGAACTGTATCGTAAAATGACGAAGCTGGATCCCAGCGGACGCCATTTCGCACAGCTGGCCGGGAACGAGATTCAGATGGACCGGTTCGCAGACGCAGAAGCCCATCTGCTGCGGGCTGCAGAACTGGAACCGGATCTGACCTACACCTCCATCCTTTTCGGTGCCCTGTATACCCACACCGAACGTTATCCGGAGGCCCTTTCCGCCCTTTCCCGGGCACAGGACCTGGCAGTCAGAAAAGAAGAAGCCTGGTACCGGATCCTCCGCGACAAGGCCATGGTATACTGCAGGATGCAGGATTATGACCATGCGGAAAAGTGTCTGCGGGAGAATTTCAGACTGTACCAGCAGCAGGAAGACGTATCCACCCTGATGGAAGTGCTCCGCATGGCAGGCCGTTTCAACGAGGCCATCGCAGAGGGGGAAAGATATCTGGAAGCCCATGAAGCCGGCGACAGCCTGATGGTGCTGGAAGAACTGAAATCGGCTGCCATGTATCTGCGGGATACGGATCGGTTTACCCGATATACTTCTCTGGAGACCAGCGCATATGCAGCGGTGTATCAGTGCGGCAGACTGTACATGTATATGGCCGGTGAAGAAAACCGTGCCGTGGACTTTTTTGAAAAAGCCGTTTCACTGCGGAAGAATGATATCAACGCCAACATCGATCTGGCCAAACTGTACCTGAAGCTGAAAAACAAGAAGAAAGCTGCGGAATGTGCCGGACGGGTGCTGGATGCGATCCCGAAGGATTTCATGGACTGCGGCTATAACCGGGCATATTATCTGGTCCGGTCCGCTGAAGCCCTGGCCATTCTGGGGAAAAATAAAGAAGCCCTGGATCGTCTGCAGCTGGCTATGGACGGCCGGAAGTGCGATTTCTGCAAATACAGCGGCTGCATCGATGCTTACGGCGCGCTGGTTTACATCAGCAGCCTACAGGGAGATAAGGACGCTATGCAGCACTGGCTGCAGGAAGGCCTCGCTGTTTCACCGTATGATTATGATCTGAAAAACCTGCCGGATGCTTTCTTCGCAAAAAAAACCGGTCTGTTTACAAAGAAAAGGGGATTATTTCAATGATTTTAGGAATTGACTTAGGAACAACCAACAGCCTCGCCGCTGTCTACCAGAACGGAGAAGTGCAGGTAATACCCAACCGTCTGGGTTCGGTGCTGACGCCTTCTGTGGTAAGCATCGACGAAAGCGGCACGGTCTATGTGGGCGAAACAGCTCTGGAGCGGAAAAGCATCGATCCGGCCAATACGGTATCCGTCTTCAAACGTGCCATGGGTACAGACCGCGTCTACCAGATCCGGGAGCACGCCTACCGTGCGGAGGATCTGTCTGCGTTTATTCTCCGTTCTCTGAAGGAGGATGCAGAGCAGTATCTGGGGCAGACTGTGGAAGAAGCCGTGATCAGTGTGCCGGCGTACTTCAATGACCGACAGAGAAAAGCCACAAAAAAAGCCGGAGAACTGGCCGGGTTCCGGGTGGAACGAATCATCAACGAGCCCACCGCCGCCGCCATTGCCTACGGCATTGACAAGCGGGCCGACGAGGCCCGCTACCTGGTCTTCGACCTGGGCGGCGGCACGCTGGACGTGTCCATTCTGGAGCTGGACGACATCATCATGGAAGTCCGTGCTGTGGCCGGTGATAACTTCCTGGGCGGCGAAGACTTCACAGAAGTGCTCTACCGCATGTTCATCAATAAATTCTCCATAGACGAGGGCAGCACCCCAATCAAAACTCTGACCCACATCAGACGTCAGGCGGAAAAAGGCAAGAAAGAATTCTGTGAAAAAGATCAGATTGTACTCAGTGCTGTAGTAGATGAGGAACCGCTTCACATGGAAGTGACGCTGAAGGAGTATGAAGAAGCCTGTCAGCTGCTGTTTGAACGGATCAAGAAACCCATTGAGCGAAGCCTGCGGGATGCCCGTATCCGGCTGGAAGACATCAGTGAAGTGGTCCTGGCGGGCGGTGCGACCAAGCTTCCGATTCTGCGCCGCTTCGTAGGGCGGCTCATGGGCCGGCCGGCCAAGGTGGAGATCAATCCGGATGAAGCTATCGTCATAGGCGCTGCTCTGCAGGCCGCCATGAAGGAGAGGAATGAAGAAATCAAGGAGATCGTTCTGACCGATGTCTGTCCGTATTCTCTGGGCACCGATACTTCCATCCGCGGCATCGGAGACTCGCTGGAAAGCGGTTACTTCGACCCGATCATTGAGCGCAACACGGTGATCCCTGCCAGCCGCACGAAAAAATACTGGACCGTCCGGGACAACCAGAGAAGTGTCAGCGTAGATGTTCTGCAGGGAGAAAGCCGTCTGGCCAAGGGGAACCTGCTGCTGGGCCGTCTCACAGTCCCTGTACCGCCCCGCCCTGCCGGCGAAGAATCCATCACTGTCACCTTTACTTATGATATCAACGCCCTGCTGGAAGTCATTGTAAAGGTGGACTCCACCCAGGTGACGAAGAAAATGATCATAAAAGGTGAGGACAGTATTTACGACGACGCCCAGGCAGAGCAGCGGATGGCACAGCTGGATTACCTGAAGATCCATCCGCGGGATCAGGAGGAAAACAAACTCCTCCTGCTGAAGGCCGAGCGCATGTATGAAGAGGCGCTGGGTGATCTGCGTCCCATGATCAACCGCTCCCTTATGGAATTTGAAGCCATCCTGGATCGTCAGAAACCGGATGAGATCAAGCAGGCCCGGGAAGATTTCCGGCAGGTCCTGGCCCAGCTGGAGGAAATGATGGAAGACCAGCTCATGAGTGACTTCCTTGATGATCCGGAATAGGATTGCGACAGCAAAAAAGGACGCGATTGGCGTCCTTTTTCCATGTCCTGAAAATCTGATGTCTATTCTTTCACTACATCTGCCGTCTGCAGGGGAATCACCTTCTCCAAATCAGAGAGGCCCAGCTCAATCTGGTATCCAATCTTGCCGCCACTGAAGAGAATCGTATCATACAGCACAGCCGTCTCATGCACCGTGGTCCGGAACAGCTTCTTCATGCCGATGGGGGAGCAGCCTCCGTGGATGTAGCCGGTCAGCGGAAGCAGTTCCTTCGACTTTACCATCTCCACCGATTTCTCCCCGACGGCTTTCGCCGCCTTTTTCAGATCCAGCTCCTCCGCCACAGGAATCATGAAAACATAATGTTCACCGCTGCGTCCCACCGTCACCAGCGTCTTGAAGACACGGTCCGGATCCTGCCCCAGCATTCTGGAGATTTCCAGACCCGTCTGACTTCCGTCGCTCTCGTAAGTATATTCTCCGAAGGGCAGCTTCATGGCATCCAGCTTCCGCATGGCATTGGTCTTTTCCATGTTCTGCTTCTTAGCCATTTTGCACACCGTCCTTCTGCCCGTTTTCCGTCTGATCGACTCCGGTCATCCCCGACCCCGCAGCGGCCATGGCATCCTCCAGATAAATTCTTCTCACATACAGCTGGCACGCAAATGCATTGCATGCATTCCACAGGAGCTGCCGCGGATCATCCGGATTGCTTTCCTTTTCCATGGTGGTTCTGTGAAAAGCATGGCTCACCGCTGCTTCCACATAGTCACAGAATCCGTCATACGCTACTTCTGTATCAGAATGACCCAGAGAGAGCCGGATCAGGTATCCGATCTCCTCAATGGTGTAAACCGGCTTCAGTACAGCGATCACGAAAAGCGATGCCACAGTCAGCCGGTCGTACTTCCGGCGAAGGGGTGCTTCAATGAAATGCAGCTTCACATAGTTATTGATCATGGTCTTCGTCAGA